>JAFQBA010000108.1 GCA_017416845.1 Clostridia bacterium | reverse complement strand
TATAACAAACACCAGAACGTAAGCCTTCTCCTTGGAGGAGAAGGGGGACCGCGTGAGCGGTGGATGAGGTGTCTCGCTAATAAGATACACTGAAATAACGCCGCTTTGCGGCTACACCTCATCAGTCAAGCTTAGCTTGACTGCTTCTCCTCGAGGATAAGCCTCACGCTTTAGCATAATTTCATCAATAGATAACACGGCGTGCCGAGGTCGACACGCCCTACGATGCACATTCCATCTTCAAACTCCCCGATAAACTCCAATTTATATTCCCATTCCATATTCTCTTATTTTTAATCCCACATACAAAAACGGTCTGACAACTCTTTTTCGAATTGTCAAACCGTTTTTCTACTATTATATATTACACATTAAAATAGTCCACTGCAGATTCAAACATCTTCATGTCATAATTTCCGTCAACATTGCGATAGAGGTTATCCCCTATTCTTTCGGAGTGACCCATCTTACCGATGACTCTGCCGTCTGCCGAGGTGATGCCCTCAATTGCAAACACCGAACCGTTGGGATTGAAACGGATGTCGTTTGTGGGGTTGCCCGAAAGGTCAACATATTGAGTTGCAACCTGTCCATTTGCGGCAAGTTCAAGAGCAAGGCTTTCGGCGCAGAGGAATTTTCCTTCGCCGTGAGAAATTGCTACATTATATATATCACCAACGTTGGTTTTGGAGAGCCAGGGTGATTTGTTTGAAGCAATGCGTGTGCGAACAATGCGTGACTGGTGGCGTGCAATGGTGTTAAAGGTGAGTGTGGGCGAGTTTTCATCGGTGTCGATGATTTCGCCGTAAGGCACAAGACCGAGTTTTATGATTGCCTGGAACCCGTTGCATATGCCTGCCATGAGACCGTCTCTTGATTTGAGAAGCTCATTAACCGCATCTTTGATTTTGGGGTTTCTGAAAAATGCAGTGATGAATTTACCCGAGCCGTCGGGTTCGTCACCGCCGGAGAAACCACCGGGAATGAATATCATCTGTGAGTCGGCAATGGATTTTGCAATTTTTTCAACCGACTGTGAAACGCCCGAGGGAGTGAGATTGTTAATCACAACAATTTCGGGCTCTGCTCCTGCTTTGGCAAGGCGTTTGGCGGTGTCATACTCGCAGTTTGTTCCGGGGAACACGGGAATGAGCACCTTTGGTTTTGCTATGCCGATTTTGGGGCTGAGTTTTCCGGTTGCAGATGATGAGAACACGGGAACTTCGGTTTTGGGAGTTTCGATGTTACAGCTGAACACGGGCTCAAGCTTGTTTTCATAAATTGCCTGAATATTTTCAAGGCAAAGAACCTCACCGTCTTTGGAAAGAGTGTATTCCTCGGTTGTAACACCAAGGAGAAGTGCATCTTCAATTTCTTCGGTTGCTTCAAGAATAAACGCACCGTAGTTATAGCCGAAAATCTTGCAGTCGCAAATGCCGTCTGCATAGGCAAAACCGATTTTGTTACCAAAGGTCATTTTCATGATTCCTTCAGCCACACCGCCGTAGGTGGGTGTGTAGGCAGAAACAACTTTTCCGTCTGCAATAAGCTTTGTAACCCTGTCAAAAATCTTTTTGTGAGATTTTGCACTCGGGAGATTGTCTTCATTATATTCGGGGGCAACAAGATATACCTTTGAACCCGCCTTTTTGAATTCGGGGGAGATAATCTTTCCTGCATCGCCCACGGTGATTGCAAAGGAAACAAGTGTGGGAGGAACATCAATTTTTTCAAATGTTCCGCTCATGGAATCTTTGCCGCCGACAGATGCATAGCCATAGTCAAGCTGTGCGGAAAATGCACCCAAAAGTGCACTAAGGGGTTCGCCCCAACGCTTGGGGTCGTTGCCGGGTTTTTTGAAGTATTCCTGGAATGTGAGATAGCAGTTATCGAGGGGAGCACCGGTGGCAACAAGCTTGGAGATGGATTCAACCACTGCAAGATATGCACCGTGATAGGGACTCTTTTCGGTGATGTAGGGGTTGTAGCCCCAAGCCATAACAGAACAGGTGTTTGTTTCGGCTCTTTCCAGAGGAATTTTTGCCGCCATAGCCTGCGAAGGAGTCATCTGATGTTTGCCGCCAAAGGGCATGAGCACGGAGCCTGCGCCGATGGTGGAGTCAAAACGTTCGGAAAGACCGCGCTTTGAGCAAACATTGAGGTCATCTGCCAGAGCTTCCATTTTTTCTTTGAAGCTTCCGTTTACCTCTTTATCATAGGACTTGGGTTTGTCAATTGCAATGCTCATGTGCTTTTCGGCACCGTTGGAGTTGAGGAATTCTCTTGAAAGGTCAACAATTTTTCTGCCGTCGTGCATCATTTCGAGACGAGCATTATCGGTAACCTCTGCCACAACTGTTGCCTCTAAGTTTTCGGCATCGGCAAGAGCTTTGAATTTGTCAACGTCTTCGGGAGCTACAACAACTGCCATTCTTTCCTGTGATTCACTGATGGCAAGCTCTGTGCCGTCGAGACCGTCATATTTTTTGGGAACTGCATTGAGATTTATTTTGAGACCGTCGGCAAGTTCACCGATGGCAACGGAAACACCGCCTGCACCAAAGTCGTTGCAACGCTTGATAAGAGTTGATGCTTCTTTGTTTCTGAAAAGTCTCTGAAGCTTTCTTTCTTCGGGAGCGTTACCCTTTTGAACTTCGGCACCGCAGGTTTCGAGTGATTGAGCCGAGTGAGATTTTGAAGAACCGGTTGCACCGCCGCAGCCGTCTCTGCCGGTTCTGCCACCGAGAAGAATTACGATGTCACCTGCTTCGGGACGTTCACGGCGAACGTTTTCGGCAGGTGCGGCACCAACAACAGCACCGATTTCCATTCTCTTTGCGGCATAGCCGTCGTGATAGATTTCGTCAACCTGACCTGTTGCAAGACCAATCTGGTTACCGTAGGAGCTGTAGCCTGCGGCAGCTGTGGTGACAATCTTTCTTTGTGAAAGCTTGCCGGGAATTGTTTCGCTAACGGGTTTGAGCGGATTTGCCGCACCGGTAACACGCATTGCCTGGTAAACATAGGAACGGCCCGAAAGTGGGTCACGGATTGCTCCGCCAATGCAGGTTGCCGCACCGCCGAAGGGTTCAATTTCGGTGGGGTGGTTGTGAGTTTCGTTTTTGAAAAGAAGAAGCCATTTCTGCATTTCGCCGTCAACATCAACATCGATTTTAACTGTGCATGCATTGATTTCTTCGGATTCGTCAAGACCTTTGAGCTGACCGTTGTCACGGAGATATCTCATTGCCATTGTGGCAATGTCCATGAGGTTGATTGGCTTTGAGCGACCCGTGGCAACTCGTGCCCGAACATAACGGTCGAAGGCTTTTTTGTTGAGCTCGTCTTCAAATTCAACACCGTCAATTGTGGTGAGGAAAGTGGTGTGACGGCAGTGGTCGGACCAATATGTATCAATCATCTTGATTTCGGTGATTGTGGGATCACGGTCTTCGGAAGTAAAATAGCTCTGACAGAATTTGAGGTCATCAAGATCCATTGCAAGACCCATGCTGTCTAAAAGGTTTTTGAGCTCTGCCTCGTCCATTTTTATGAAGCCGTCAATTGTTTTAACGGGTTCGGGAGTCTTGGTGGCAACTTCAAGGGAAGTGTATTCTTCAAGGGATGCTTCGCGACTTTCAACAGGGTTTATAACATATTTTTTGATTGTTGCAATGTCTTCTGCCGAAAGATTACCTTCCAATATATACACTCTTGCACTGCGAACTGTGGGACGGTCTGTCTGACTCATAAGCTGAATACACTGCGCCGCAGAGTCTGCCCTCTGGTCAAACTGACCGGGAAGATATTCAACTGCAAAAGTGACAGAGCCACCCTCGGGAAGAGTGTCATAGATGTTATCGAGCTGAGGCTCGGAGAAAACTGTGCGTTTGCTTCTTTCGAAAAGCTCGGGGGTTATGTTTTCAACATCGTATCTGTTGAGAAGTCTCACGGATTCGAGGTTTTTAACGCCGAGAAGTGTTGTTGCTTCCGAAAAAAGTCCGCGGGCTTCGTTGTCGAGACCTTTCTTTTTTTCTGAATAGATTCTGTATACCAAATTTATCGACCTCCACATAGTGATTAGGGATTAGGGATTAGGAAATAGGATTTATGCCGAAATTTGTCGCTGACACAAACAAATCACATAATGAGAAATAAAGAATGTGAAATGTAGGTTCAAACTCACCGTAGACGGGTTTGTAAAGCGATTTAACTCCGGAGCGAAAGGCTCCCTTGTTTGTGCCAACATAAATTCCATTTTGTCATTTATCTGACTTCATTTATTATTCATTTGCCGTTTTTTATTGCAAGTGCTCTCTGACCAATATCGGTTCTCATATATTTGTTCTCAAATTCAAAGCCTTCGGTTGCCTTATATGCTTTTTTGAGAGCTTCTTCAAGGTTTTCGGCTCTTGCAGTTACGCCTGCAACACGACCACCCGATGTTACAACCTTGCCATCTTTGAGGCTTGTGCCTGCGTGATATACAAAGCAGTCGGCATCGGAAATTTTTTCGGTAACTTCAAAGCCTTTGTCATATGCCTTGGGATAGCCCTTTGATGCAACAACAACGCATGCCGCCGCACCGTCAGAGAATTTAACTTCCACTTCGGAAAGTCTTTCTTCTTCAACTGCCATCATGATTTCAAGAAGGTCGGATTCGAGAAGCGGCAAAACAACCTGGGTTTCGGGATCGCCGAAACGGCAGTTATATTCAATTACCTTGGGACCGTTGGGTGTTATCATGAGACCAAAGTAGAGACAGCCTTTGAAGGTTCTGCCCTCTTTGTTCATGGCATCCATTGTGGGAATGAAGATTGTTTTCATGCACTCATCGGCAATTTCTTTGGTGTAGCAAGGGTTGGGAGCAACCGTGCCCATGCCGCCCGTGTTGGGGCCTGTGTCACCGTCACCCACACGCTTGTGGTCCATGGAGGATACCATGGGAACAAGGGTTTTGCCGTCGGTGAAGCAAAGAACGGAAACCTCGGGACCTGTGAGGAATTCTTCAACAACAACATTGTTGCCGGATTTTCCGAACACCTTGTCTTCCATAATCATGTTGACAGCATCTTTTGCCTCGGCAAAGTCCTGCGCAATGACAACGCCCTTACCGAGAGCAAGACCGTCGGCTTTTATAACAACGGGGAATTTGTTTTCCTTTTCGATGTAGCTGATTGCATCGGCACTTTTGTCGAACACTTCATAGCCTGCTGTGGGAATGTTATATTTTTTCATGAGGTTTTTGGAGAAAACCTTACTGCCTTCGATGATTGCCGCATTGGCTCTGGGTCCGAAGCATTTTACGCCGATTTCGTTGAGGGCATCAACTGCACCGAGAACCAGGGGATCATCGGGGGCAACAACTGCAAAATCAATTGCATTGTTTTTTGCAAATTCAACTATTTTTTCAATGTCGGTAGCACCGATGTTTACGCATTCTGCCTGGGAGGCGATACCGCCGTTTCCGGGAAGTGCATAAATTTTATCTGCTTTGGGGCTCATGGCAAGCTTGTGAACAATGGCGTGTTCTCTGCCGCCTCCGCCGATTACCATAATATTCATTAAACTTACTCCTTTGTGTATATTAAAGCTCGGAGCAAACCTTTTCAACAGAAAGGGGGAGAATTTTCCACTCTGCCTGCTCCATTATTCTTTTTTGCAAAATTTCGGGAGTGTCACCGTCTAAAACTTCAACAGCCTTTTGCATGATGATTTCACCGCCGTCGGTGATTTCATTTACAAAATGGGTTGTAGCACCGGACACCTTAACCCCTTTTTCGAGAGCCGCCTTGTGAACTCGCAGGCCATAGAAGCCGTCACCGCAAAAAGACGGAATGAGGGACGGATGAACATTGATGATGCGTTTGTCATATTTTTTTACAAAGCTTTCGGAAAGAATTGAAAGAAAGCCTGCAAGAACAATTATGTCGGTCTTTGCATCTTCAAGAGCTTTGATGATGTTTTCTTCAAAACCCTCACCTTTTTTTATGTACACACCGTCAATGCCTGCATTTTTTGCACGTTCAAGAGCATATGCTCCCTCACGGTCGGAAATAACGAGACTGATTTTTCCGCTTTTGATTATGCCACTGTTTTGGGCATCAATAAGCGCCTGAAGGTTTGTGCCTCCGCCGCTGACCAGCACTGCGATGTTTTTTAGCATAACTGCACCCCACCGTCACCTTTAACGATTTCGCCAATGATGTAGGCGCTACTATCCGTTGCAAGAACCTTGTCGGCATCTTCTTTGGGAACAACAATGCTCATGCCAACGCCCATGTTGTAGGTGTTGAACATATCTCTTTCGGGAATGTTGCCGAGAGTCTGAAGCATATTGAAAACAGGAAGAATTTTAACTGCACTTTTTTCGATTTTAGCCGAAAAGCCATCGGGGATACTTCTGGGGATGTTTTCATAGAAGCCGCCGCCTGTGATGTGAGACACGGCTTTGATTGTTGTAACAGCGTCAATTGCAAAGAGCTGTTTTACATATATCTTTGTGGGAGTGAGAAGCTCTTCACCGATTGTTTTGCCGAGCTCATCACTGTATACATTAAGGTCACGGTTTTCAACATCAAAAACCTTTCTGACAAGTGAATAACCATTGGAGTGGATACCCGAAGAAGGAAGAGCAATGATTACATCGCCCTCACAGATGGTTTTGTTGTCATAAACTTTTTTCTTATCCACCATACCAACAGCGAAGCCTGCGAGGTCATATTCATCTATGGGATAGAAACCTGGCATTTCGGCAGTTTCACCACCGATAAGTGCCGCACCCGACTGAACACAGCCCTCTGCCACGACCGATACGATTGAAGCAATTTTTTCGGGAACGTTTTTGCCGCAAGCGATGTAGTCAAGGAAGAAAAGGGGTTTTGCACCACAGCAAATGATGTCATTGACACACATTGCCACGCAGTCGATACCAACTGTGTCATGCTTGTCCATGAGGAAAGCGATTTTGAGCTTTGTACCAACACCATCTGTACCGCTGACGAGAACAGGCTCGCTGACACCTGCCATGTTTGGCATGAAGAGACCGCCAAAACCGCCGATATCGGACACAACACCTTCTGTTTCGGTGCGCGCGATGTGCTGTTTCATAAGTTTAACCGCATTGTAGCCGGCTGTGATGTCTACACCGGCTGATTTATAGCTTTCACTGAAGCTTTTATCCATTGTAACAACCTCCAATTTATTAATGTTGATTTATTTTTTTAAGGTATTACTCAAACTGCGCTTTAACTGCCGCATCCTTTGCAAGAACCTCTTCGGTCATCTTTGCTCTCATTGCATCGAGCTTTGAAGCGAGTTCATCATCGGACAGAGCAATGATTTGTGCCGCCAAAATTGCCGCATTTGCACTGCCGTCTATTGCAACCGTTGCAACCGGGATACCGGAGGGCATCTGAACTGTGGCAAGAAGTGCATCCATACCGTCGAGCACCGAAGCCTTAACGGGGATTCCGATTACTGGAAGAGTTGTGTTTGCCGCAAGCACGCCGCCGAGGTGTGCCGCTTTGCCTGCAGCCGCAATAATTACACCAAAGCCGTTTTTCTTTGCGTTTGATGCAAAATCAATTGCCTGCATTGGTGTGCGGTGTGCACTGATAACTCTCACTTCACAGGGTATACCAAATTCTTTGAGCTTGTCTATGGCAGGTGTGAGCTTTGGAAGATCACTGTCACTGCCCATTACGATTGCAACTTTTTTCATAACGTAATTCCTTTCGGGTTAAAATATTTATACATGATAGCATTATACCATAATTTAATTTGTATTTCAATAGTAAATACATATAAAATGTTTTTGGATTTTAAGGTAAATGCTTATGTGTCGAGGTTACAGAAAGTTTAAAGTTCAAATTTGAGTTTATCGGGCTAAGTACAAATGAGGTTGAAGCAATTCGCTAATGCACAAAATGCCATCGGGGGACGGTTGCTGACAGATGAGCGAAGCGAAATCCTTTGGCACATAAATTCAAAAATTTTGTGTCAAAGCAGCTCCGTCC
>JAFQBA010000107.1 GCA_017416845.1 Clostridia bacterium | reverse complement strand
GAGAGCATATCCTGTTCCTCCGTTTCTGGTTTCTGGACAATTCCATTATAACGGATTTTGAACAAATATGCTCTCTTTTTTTACATTTTCTAATTTTATTGAGCTCTATTTGTTGGATACCCCAACATTTATTATAGAGCCCTTTTTTGATTGCTTTTAAACTTTTCAAAACAATGTCAGTTTTGTTTTCTCACAACCTTGTATTCATCATAAAATCTGAAATAAGGGCAGGATTCTCTGCTCTGATAGAGCCTGACCATTTCGTCCTCGTCCATGTTCATGATGCATACATACTCTTCCCAGTCCTCGTCATAGTCAAAATATGCGCACATTTCGCACTGAGAAGGTGTTTTTTGTTTTTCGACAGGTTTCTTTTTGTTCATGGCTTACTGATTTGCAGGCATTTTGAAGGAATCCTTCAGGGTTGCCGTAAGGTTGAAGATGATGTTATCATCGGTGGAGTATTTATCAACCGCAAAATAACCGTTTCTCATAAACTGGAAGCACTCACCGATTTTTGCATCCTTGAGGTCTGCGTCAATTTTGCAATCCTTTTTAACCACAAGGGATTCGGGATTGAGGTTTTCAAGATATTCGTCAACATCACCGGGGTTTGAAGTGAGGAAGAGCTTGTCATACATGTTAACGGTAGCACTGAGGCAGTTGTTTGCATCAACCCACTGAATTGTACCTTTAACCTTTCTGCCGTCGGGAGAGTTGCCGCCCTTGGATGCAGGGTCGTAGGTGCAAATGAGTTCGGTTACTTCGCCGTTTTCATCTTTTATGATATCAGACACTTTGATGAAATATGCACCCTTTAAACGAACCTCGTTGTCGGGGGTGAGTCTTTTGTAACCCTTAACGGGAACTTCCATAAAGTCGTCTTTTTCAATATAGATATTTCTTGAAAAACTGATTTCCTTTGTGCCTGCGTTTTCGTCGTTGGGGTTAATTTCCACGGGGAGAAGTTCGCTTTCGCCCTCGGGATAGTTTTCAATTGTCACCTTGAGTGGGTTGAGAACTGCCATTGCACGGGGAGCGTTCTGATTTAAGTTTTCTCTTACGCAGTGTTCAAGCATCTGAAAATCAACAACACTAAATGATTTTGCCACGCCGATACGTTCTGCAAAATCAAGGAGAGCCGCTGCAGGATAGCCTCTTCTTCTCATGCCCGAAATTGTGGACATTCTGGGGTCATCCCATCCGTCAACAATGCCTTCTTTAACAAGCTTCAAGCATTTTCTTTTGCTTGTGAGGGTGTTTGTGAGGTTGAGTCTTGCAAACTCAATCTGACGTGATGGTGTTTCAAAATCACAAGCCTTTAAGAACCAGTCATAAAGGGGTCTGTGGTCTTCAAATTCAAGAGAACAAAGGCTGTGTGTTACGCCCTCTGCAGTGTCGGAGATGGGGTGAGCAAAGTCATACATGGGATACACGCACCACTTGTCACCTGTGCGGTGGTGATGAGCATGAAGCACGCGATAGATAACCGGGTCACGCATGTTGATGTTGCCTGCAGCCATATCAATTTTTGCTCTGAGAACTCTTTCGCCGTCGGCAAATTTACCGTCGGTCATATCCTGGAAAAGCTGAAGGTTTTCTTCAACACTTCTGTTGCGGTAGGGGCTTTCCTTGCCGGGTTCGGTGAGGGTTCCGCGGTATTGTCTGATTTCTTCAGCCGAAAGGTCATCAACATAGGCAAGACCTTTTTTAATGAGCTTTATTGCACAGTCATATATGATTGGAAAATAGTCTGATGCATAATACACGTTATCCCACTGAAAACCGAGCCATTTGATGTCTTCCATGATGGAATCGCAATATTCAACTTCTTCTTTTGTGGGGTTTGTGTCGTCAAAACGGAGGTTGCAGGTTCCGTCGAATTTTTTTGCCATCGAAAAATCGATGTTTATTGCCTTAACGTGACCAATGTGCAAATAGCCGTTGGGCTCGGGCGGGAAACGGGTCTGAACCTTTGTGTACACTCCGTCAGCGAGGTCTTTTGTTATGGCATCGTTTATAAAATTGGAAACAACATGTTCTTCCATTGTAATTCTTCCTTTCGTGTCAGATAGCAAGAGCGTTAATTGCTCTGTCAATTCTTTCAATAACCTTGTCTTTGCCGAGAGTTTTCATAATTGAGCAAAGATCGGGAGATTTTGTTCTGCCGGTTACGGCAACCCTGAGTACATTGCTCACATCACCAACATGACCGGGGAAGGCTTCGGGGTTTTTCTTATATTCTTTAACTTCTCTTGCAAAGCCAACCTTTTCGGCAAGGTCTTTCAGCGTGTCAAACCATGCAGAATTGTCTGCATTTTCGTCATACATATCCTTGTAGAGCTCAAGCATTTTCTTTGCATCTTCTTTGGATACGTTTTCAACTTCGTCATATTTGCCGTCGAAAAGCTCGTCAAACATAAACGAAAATGCGTTTCTCACTTCGTTCCATTTGCCAATGTCTTTTCGTGGCTTGTCGGGGTTGCGGTCAAAGCCGAACATTGCAACGGAAAAATCTTTGTCACGGGTGAGAAGCGTGAAAAGTTCTTTGTCATATTTTTCTGCCCATTCTATTGCAAGCTCATACACCTTTTCGGATGTGTAGGATGCAATTTTGTTTTTGCAGATATCGTTTAATTTAACAAGATCAAAAAGAGCACCGGAGTTACTCATTTTGTTCATTTCGAGCTTGAATTCTGACCAGTGTGCATTTTTGTTGGCTTTTCTGAAATCTTCAAAATTGTAGTTTGCAAGATTCAAAAGATATTCAATAACACCGTCTGCAGGATAGCCCTCTTCGTCATAGTAGGTAACTGCGGCTTCGGGGTCCTTACGTTTCGAAATTTTTCTCTTGCCGCCGTCGTCCTCTTTCATGATTGGAGCTATGTGGGCATATTTGGGAGCTTTGAGCCCAAGCATATAGAACATCTGCAGATGAATGGGGATTGAAGAAATCCACTCGTCACCCCTGATTACATTTGTTGTACCCATGAGATAGTCATCAACAACGTGGGCAAAGTGGTAGGTGGGAATTCCGTCGGATTTTAAAATCACCACATCCACAATATTTTCGGGCATTTCGATTTTGCCTCTGATGCCGTCTTTAAATGAAACCTTTCTGTCTTCACTGCCGGGAGATTTGAGGCGGAGAACATAGGGGAGACCGGAGTTAATTTTTTCTTTGATTTCGTCAAAGCTTAGGTCTCGGCATTTTGCAAACTGTCCCCAATAACCGGGAAGAAGCTTTTCGGCTTCCTGAACTTCTCTTATGGCAGAAAGCTCGTCCTCGGTGCAAAAACAAGGATATGCCATGCCTTTTTTAACAAGTTCCTTTGCAAAGCACTGATAAATTTCAGCTCTTTCGCTTTGCTTGTAGGGACCGTAGTCGCCTGTTTGTACATCAAAATCCGTAAAACCTTCGTCTATTTTTATGCCAAATCCAAGGAGACCTTCGAGAATTCTTTCAACACCGTTTTCAACCTCGCGCTTTTTGTCGGTATCTTCAATTCGGAGAATAAACCTACCGCCGCTCTGATGAGCAATTCGCTCGGAAATGAGTGCGGCAAAAAGTCCGCCAATGTGAAGAAAACCCGTGGGGCTGGGGGCAAAACGTGTTACCTTTGCTTCCTCGCCAAGCTCTCTTTTGGGATATACGCTGTCATAATCTGCCGGAGTTTTGTCTATGTGTGAAAACAAAAGGTCGGCAAGCTTGTTATAATCCATAATATCAACCTTTCCGTGGGCATTGTACCCAAACATATATAATCCATTTTATTATACTACAAAGGGAAAGATTTGTCAAAATATTTTTGATGTTTTACGCAATTATGTTTCTCTTGTTGTCAATCCAAAGACTAAGTGTTTCGTTCGACTGATATAACATGGTAATGAGGTATGGACGGATGTTTCTTATGGGAGATTCCACCTTGCAAAATAAATCATACACATATTCTATGTGCTCTTTTTCAAAATTTAAAAATCTTTCCTTAACCGTTGAAAGCGGAATGTATTCATCGCAGATTTTTATAAAATTTTTTGGGAGACACAATACATTAGTTATGACCGACACAAATTCATCCGGTTTTAAAAGGGGAATTTTGGTGCATAGCTCACAATAGGAGATATTGTTTTTTTTGTTGTATTCAAAACTTTCTTTTTGCTGAACTTTGCCGACAGAACCACCTGAAAAATAAAAAAATTCAAAAAAATTACGCAATTGTATTGACATTATTGCAAAACTATTATATAATTGTACTTGTACTAAAACAAGACAAGGAGATGATAAGAAATGCTTAACAGCATTATTGAAAGACATAGAAAGATTACCCCTTTGTCCGATACGGAAATTAAGATTATAAGAAGTGCGACAAAACTGTTTCTGACGCAAGGCTTTTCAAAGACAACGCACAGGCAGATTGCCGAGGAATCGGGAATAGGACTCGGAACGATAACATATCATTATAAAGTTAAGGAAGATATGCTTCGTGTTTTAATTGAGGAGTTAATGGATTTCCACTTGGATGTTATTGAAGATTCCGAGGCAAAGTCAAATGACATTCTTTTTTCTTATGCAATAGAAATTGCCGTACAGATTGCCTTGTGTGAAACCGATGACAAGGCATATGATTTGTACTATTCGGCATACGGTCATCCTGCAACCTTTGATTATATAAAGGATTGGGCTGCAAAGAAAAACTATCATCTGCTGAAGGGCAAACTGCCCGATTGGACAGAGGAAGATTTCAGAAGAATAGAAAATGTCACGAGCGGAATTGAACTTGCGGCATTCACAGCTCCAAAAAACAGATATTTCACGTTGAATGATAAAATCAGATTGTTTTTGGATTCGATGATGAAAATATATGATATTCCCGAGATTGACCGACAACAAACAATTGACAAGGTTACCTCCCTCGATTGCGAGAAAATTGCAATAGAAATGTTTGACAAATTTGTAAAAAGACTTGATTAAATGCAGAATGCAGAATGCAAAATGCAAAATGAGGTGACAAAGTGGAGAATGTAATTGAAGTAAAAAGCTTTGATTTTGCTGTCAGAATTGTTAATTTGTATAAGCATCTTACGATGGATAAATCGGAGTTTGTGTTATCAAAGCAATTGCTCAGATGCGGAACAAGCATAGGTGCAAATGTAGCAGAAGCACAAAAAGCACAAACAAAACCTGATTTTAATGCGAAAATGAATATAGCGTTAAAAGAAGCAAATGAAACAGAATATTGGTTAAAACTACTCTATAAAACACAATATTTAACCGATAATGAATTTAGCAGTATAGAAAAAGACATAAATGAAATAGTGGCAATTTTAGTATCAATATGTAAAAAAACCAACAAATAATTCTGCATTTTGCATTTTGCATTCTGCATTTAGAAGAACGGAGTGATTTTTAATGAAACGATTTCGGAAATTAACAGCTTGGCTCTTGACTTTAGCAATGATTTCGACATTTGTACCGGGCATTACGCTGACGGCAAGTGCGGAGAACAAAATAAATTCAGTCACAACCCCCGGCGGAAAAACTGCCTTGAATCAGGCAGGATATGAAGCTCTCGGTTTTTCAATGCTTGGGCTTGAAGTTCCCGGAGGAGATATTTTCGGCCCCGGGGGTAATACAGTTATGTTTGAACAGAAGGAGCTTTTGTTCAATTATAACGGCAGCAGTAACTACGGAAAGATGCTGCGTGATAATGTGAATCTATATCAGAATATAAACCCCGACGATTTGGAAGCTGCCGGAGCCATGTCGCTCTACGGACAATACCGAAACGATGACTGGTCACATCTGAACAGTGGTAACGGTTATAATTCCGGAAGACTTGGCGGAAACAATACGGCTATTGTCAAGAACACAGGCAATACTCACCAGAATATTGCTTATTCCACTTCAGTGGAGTTTAATAACGGCAGCGGCAAAAAAGATCACGTTGCAAGGGTTAAAATAAATGCCAATGAAAAACGTTCGGCACAGAAGGTTGTTCTTGAAATATATACATATGAAAACGGCACTGAAATCAGAAAGGGTGGCTGGAATCTTTTCTACGTCAACGATACGGCAAAAAGCCTTGCGCGTGCAGGTGTGTGGCGCAATCACGAATTTGATTCGCTGATTGAGGTTACCGCAGGTGACTATGATGGAGACGGCAAAGACGAAATTGCCGTATACGGTGCAAATAATGAAATAGAGATTTATAAATACACCGGAAGTTCACTTAGAACATGGAAGATTATTTCTGCATCGGCTCTGTCGGCAAATTCGGGTCTTTACAAAAGCGCCGATGATGATTTGGGCAATGTGGAAATGGCGGCAGTTGTAACAATGGCATCGGGCGACCTTAACAAGGACTATACCGACGAACTTGCTATTGCGGTTTCAATGCCCCGTGAAACAGATATAAGTAACTTCCGAAGCAACAACAATTTGTTTATTTACAGCTTAAACCGTGAAGACGGCACTTCTTCAGGCAATTTTAAGCAGGTTGGCAAAATTTCTCTTTCTGACGGAACAAACTCTATGGATTCTGCCAATGTTGCAATCGGAGATATGACGGGAAACGGTCATAAAGAGCTTGTTGTTGCAGGCTGGAAGGCTTCGGGGAATACGGACAGAAGTTCAACGATTATGGCACTCCATGTTGAATATAAGCGTTCAAACAAGAGCTATACAGCTAACAGCTTTCAGACTATAGAGCTTGAGGATACGGCTCCCGACAAAAAAGGCTCAACGGCGTTATATAATGCCCCTCCGGGAGTGGCAGTTGTAAATATGGGCGGGCTTACGGGTGAAACAAGCAGAATTTACGTCTTTATGAACAACTTCCTCTATAATTATGATACGGGAACCAAGCGTTATGAAAAGGTTCCGGGTGGGGACATTGAATTCCTTACAAAGCAGAAAAATAATGCAGATGAGAACACAGATAAGGACGAAACCTGGATTTCAAAGATTGTTACAGGTAATTTCTCGGAATCTGATGACGGCAAAGAAGCTCTTGTGGCGGTTATCGGACAGCGAGAATCCGGCGGAGACAGCACAGAACACTGGTATTATTACAGTATCGCATATCTTACACCCAACGGCACCGACGGTTTTTATAAGGGCTGTGAGGGCGTTGTAAATCAGGGTCGAAGCTACATAAACAGAACTGATAAATCCCGTGCATCTGTTTTCCTTGACCTTTGCAGTCCCAATACGGATGATGACTCCTTGCTTCTTAAATATAAGGGTGCGGAAGCATTCTACTCCAAGCCCGAGGTTCAGGCGATATTGCAGTCTGCTCCGTATTTCCAGGATGTTGCCGATTCTTTCGACAACTACCTCGATGACGGTGCCACCGGCTACGGCACAAGTGCGGGCAGCTCTTCGGGTGCAACGGCGAGTGTTTCGGCTGCACTGGGTGCATATACCGACAATGAGGTTCAGCTTGGCGGTGCAGGTCAGTTTGAACTTGAGGTCAGAGCTACCGTAAGCTATGACCACGAAAGCAGTCTTGAGGTTACCACTTCCCGTGAATTTATGGGTAATGCAGGCGATGACTATGTGGTAATGTACACCATTCCGTACTATCGCTATTGGTATGACGCATATGAGCCCTCAACCGGCGAAACCTACGAAATGAAAATTGAGGAGCCGCTCACTCCTGCTACGGTTATTGTTCCGGTAGAGACCTATGATGAAATTGCAGACCAGTACAGCGGACTTGAAAAAATCCGCGGCAATGTGCTCAAGAACACACCCGGCGACCCCTACAGTTATGAAGAGTGGGCATGCGGAAACTTTGAAGAAATCGGTGATATTCAGATGCTTACGAATGCCGGTGCTCAGAGTGGCTCGCTTGTTACCGTGAGTCAGGAAAGTGTTGATTCGGAAACCAACAGCTTCTCTGTAGGTGTAGAAGAAAATCTTAAGGTTGGCGCAGGCGGAGGACTTTTTGGCAACAAATCGGTTACCGGTGTTTCACAGTCTCTCAGTGTTGCAGGCGGCGGTGTGTTTTCGAACATGAGCGGCGTTGCATATACCGGCTCGGTTGACAACCTTCCCGCAGGCGTAAGCGGATACGGTTTTAACTGGCAGTTTGGTATTTCCGAGATTGAATTCAACGGCGAAACCGTAATAGTTGTCGGTTATCAAACCTCCAACGTGAAATCCGGACCTAAGGCACCGAAAAACCTTAACATAACAGATATATCCAGCACCGCTATGGGTCTGGAGTGGGAAGGAACAGATGATGCATCGGTTTATGAGGTTTCAATTTTAACAAATAATATGGAACTTCCCGTGGCTACAATTCCCGCAACAGATGTTGACGATGACGGTATGGTAAGATACACGGCAGATGAGCTTTCTCCAAACCGTCAGTATACCTTCCGTGTTACAGCTTCAAACGCTCTCGGCGTTCGCAGTGTGTCGGGTCAGGATGCTGTGGGAACAACCCTTCCGGAAAATTCGGGTAATTTTATGATTACGGCACAGCCCTCAGACACCAGCGCAGCACCCGGACACACGGCAGCCTTTGAGGTTGCCGCATCAAGCACAAACAAAGGCGCAATAGGATATCGCTGGCAGTATTACGATGAAACCGTTCGCACATGGATGCAGGTGGGCACCAATTCGGCAAAGCTCAATGTTACAGCTAATTCTGAAATAGACGGCAGAAGGTATCGCTGTGTTGTTTATCAGGGTGATTATTTCCTTAGAACAAAGACTGTCACACTCCGTGTTGATAAATCTCCCACTAATACAGAACTAACCTTGAAAAATAATACCGATGTTTTGGCAGAGGGAAGCTTTGTTAAAGCCAGTGATACTGTGATGGTTCCCACCGGTGAGGTTGAGAGTTTGAAGTATTCAACCGAAACCAAGACCATAAACGGAGCAACTTACACCAGATACGGAACAGTTTCGGCAAATGATGAAATCGAAACATATACAGCTTCGGACTACTGGCTGAAAAACGGAACAGACGGAGAATTTTATAAAATAAGCGGAGATACTGCGACAGCGGTTCCTTCCAAACTGCTCCATAAGCATAGCTATAACTCGGCATATATTGATGTGGATGTTGAAGCTGTTACTGTTGATTCAATCACAATCAAAGAAGCGGCAGGCGAAGGAGAAGGCGCAACACCGGCTGTAACCTCCGCAAGTGCATATCAGACTGCCGACGGCAGAAAAATATACATTGCAAGCAACGGCAAAAACTATATATACGAAAGCGGAGCCTATAATGAATTTGGCACAGTTGCCAAAGGCAAGGATTCCGAAGCTACTCTCTACTTGAATGACGGAACTGAGTATATTGCGGTAAGTGAGCTTGTTGTTTACTATAAGTCAACAACGGTAAGCGAACCCCAATACACACAGAAAGCGGTTGACGGTGATGTGATAACCTTTATTTCTTCCGTTTCGGGTAATGACGGAGCGGTAAGCGATCAGGAAGTTGTATTTTCAATTACCAACAAGGAAACCGGAACGGTAAGCAGCGTAAACGGAACACTGAAAAATGGTCAGTATACGGCTGAATATACATTTGATAATGCCGGAGTTTACGGAATAGTTGCAATCTATCCCGGAAGTGACACATATATCACCAGCCGTTCAGACGAAACAATTATTTATGCAACAGGAAGTAGTGATGAACTCGTACTCAGCGGCGGAACAATCACCTATGGCGACTCGCTTACTCTTATTCCTGCACTTTTGAAGAGTGACGGCACTGTTGACGGCAATATAACCGTAAGCTACACAAAAATTGTGCGTGACGGCAAAGCTGTTTCAACAAATCTTATAAGCGGCAATATTTTCCGTCCTGACAGAGCAGGTACCTATGAAATTTCAGCAACCTACGATACAATGAGTGTTACAGCGATTGTGAATGTTGATTACAGGGAACTGGTTTTAAGACCGGACGATGTTGAAACCGGAGTAAACGATACCGATAAGGAATCGAAGATGACAATGACCGTTGAAGACAACATTCTGGGTGACGGAGATTACATTCTCTATTCACGTGCAACAAAATCCAATCAGGTTGGTGAATATCCCATTTCTGTAACCCTTACACAGCAGGGTAATAACAAGATTTCGGGTAAATATATCGTGTATTCCGACAACGGAACATACACTCTGACAACAAAATCATACGAAATCACAGCTGATGCCGGAGCAAACGGCACGGTTCAGATAACATATTCTGTTGATGGCGGTAATCCCATAACAATTTCAAGCGGTATGCGAGTGCCGGAGGGCTCAACGGTTGTGCTTATTGCTCAGCCCGATTCCGGCTACGGCGTAAGCGGCTGGAGCATAGAAAAGGGTATTCCCACCTCCGTTGAACCGAAAGCCGGTTCAAAAACCTTCGAAAACATTACAGACGATGTTGCAGCAAGCGTAAGCTTCGGTCAGGTATTCAGCAGTCTTATTTACGGTTCAAACAACAATTCATGGGGAACGGTAACCGGCAAATATACCGACAGTAATGTAAGCTTTGTTTCCGGTGACAAAATCAATGTGATGCAGTCGGTAACCCTTAGTGCATCACCTGCCGAGGGATATGTTGTTGCAAAATGGACCAAAAAAGACCATGCTTCGGGCAAAAACGAAGTTGTGACAAACGGCGACGGTACAAACTACACAGGCTTAACCGTTAATGTTACCGGAGTTAATTCTCAGGTTGAGTATATTGCTGAATTTGAAGCAAAGAAAGCAATTACCATGAATTTCGAAGTATATGATTTGGGTTATTCCTCCGCGGTAAGTGCGGCAAATGTGTATGTAAACGGAGCTTTGCTTTCCAAAGATTCAAACGGCAATTTTGTGTACAGCGGATATGAACACGAAAATGTTAAAATCAAAGTTTCAATTCCTGCAAATATGCTGGTTGACAGTTGGGAATTAAACGACAGCCCGGCTTATGACAGTGTGACTGACATAGAGCTTAATGATATAAGCGGAGATTATAATTTCAAAATAAACTGCATCACTCCCAATGGCAGAAAAGTAACCTTGCAAACTGCTTTGGAAAACACAAACGGCGGAACAACCTACGGTTCATCTTTAACCGCAACAAGAATTGGCGCTACATCCGTTGAATCGGGCAGTGAACAGCCTCAGGGTTCGGAAATTATCTTCACTGCAACACCTGCCGACGGCTACAGAGTAAACAGAATCGTTGTTGTGAACGAAGACGGAAGCGAAACATTGCTCACCGGCGAGGAAATTACTTCATGTAAAGTAACCTTGGATGTGGCAATAACCGTTAAGGCATACTTTGAAAAGAAACCTGTTGTAACCTATGAAAACAGAGCGGAAAACGGTGATATAACGGCTCAGACAAGCGGTGTTAACAAAGCAAGCGGCGACTATGTTGAATTCGGAAGCGCTGTTCAGCTGAATATCACCCCCGATGCAGGTTATGTTATTGATAAGGTAGAAATGACATCGGGCGGCACAACAAACGAGGTTGTATTCGAAATGGCAGGAGGCAAATCCGATGCCGCAACTGTCACCATTGAAGATATCGGGCTCGACGCGGATTTTGTTGTAACATACAAGAAAAAGCCTGTTATTACAATTGATTCGGCAGAGCATGGCACTGTTAAGACACAAGCAATAAAAGATTTTTCGGATACTGCAATCGAAAGTGGAAGCTATGTTGATTTTGGTACAAATTTAACAGTTACCGCAACACCTGATGAGGGATATTATGTATATTCCGTTATGGTTGATGGCGAAGTGAAATTCATAGATTCACAAGATGTTTACACAGGCGGTGAAGAAACCGTCATCTACGCTCCTGAGGATGGTGTTCGGGTGGATACCAAAATCAGTGTTGTTTTCAAAGCCAAGCCCGTAATTACCGTAAATAAAACAAATGCAACAGTTACCGTAAAATGCGGCGACGAGGAAGTTGCAACAGCTTGGGTTGAAAAATATACAGACGACCTTTCGTTTGCAGTTGTTCCTGACAACGGCTACGAAATGAAATCAGCTGTTACGGCTAATAATATCACAACAAAAGCCGAGAATGCAGATGAAAATGATAATAAGATAATTTCTGTAACCGATGTTATCACTCATGATGTGGATATAAAAGTTGTTGCCAAGCCCATTCCCACCATCAGCTTTAATGCGACTGTCGAAAAGATTGACGAAGAGGGCGATGGATATCACGGAACAGTTTCGGCAAATGTGATAAGAAAGAAACTGGACTTCTATACAGCTACCGTTGAAGCCGATACCGAAGCCTATGTTTATCGCGATTCTGTAATCAGCGTTGAAGCATCTCCCGAAGAAGGCTATCGTGTTCAGTCCTGGACAGTAAACGGTAATGTGCAAAGTGAAGCATCCAACACTTTGATACTCAATGCGACAGATGCTGATTATGAAGTATCCGTACGATTTGTAAAATCGGTTGCAGGCGTAAGCTTTGGTCCCACCGACGTCGAAGATGAACAGGGCTATATCAGCGAAGCAACAGCAGGCGGAGTAAGCCAGCTCGCTAATGCTTCGACCGGTATAAACCTTAGCGAAGGTGCAACTATTTCCTTTACAGCAACTCCGGCAATTGGTTATGAAGTTGACTGCTGGATGATAAACGGAGCAAAAGTCGATGGAACAGAGGGCATCACAGAGTACACCTACACAAGTCTCGGAACAAGTGAAAGCGTATATATTGAGCCTCGCTTTGTTCAGATTGAATATACCGTCACCGCATCGGTGAGCAACGGTGCAATTGCAATAACACCTTCACTTAACGAAAATAAAGCTCGCGGCGGAGAAGTTCTCAACATTACGGTTACTCCGGATAGTGGATACAAAGTTCAGAAATGGCGTGTCAACGGTGAAGAGATTGAGGGCGAAAGCGGCTCGACTCTCATCTGGACAGTTCCCAACGGAGCATCTGCTGACCCGGCGGTTCATGAATACGAAATTCAGGCTGTTATGGATAGAGGAAGTTACAAAATAGCATATTCAACAGCTGATAACGGCACAGTTTCCGCTAATGTGGAAAACGGTGAATATGTTGATTCCGGAACCGAGGTTATTGTGAGCGCTGTTCCCGATGCAGGCTACCATTTGGATTATTGGAAGGTGAACGGTAAGAAACAGACATCAACTGAAAATTCAATCACGGTTTTGGTAGATGTTGACACAACAGTTGAAGCAGTATTTGCAATTGACCATGTTGCAGTTACATTTAAAGCGGAAGGCAACGAGGGCAAGATTACTGCCACATATAACGGAAAGAAATTCAGAAGCGGCAGCAGTGTTGAATATGGTTCGGAAGTTGTCTTTACTGCAGTACCCGCAGAGGATGATATGGTTGGAGTATGGAAGGTGGATGGAGTTGAAGTTGATGGCACCGCAATGACCGATGAAGCAGATGCTCCCACAACCTACACCTTGAGTTCAATTACAAAAGAAACAGAGGTTTCGGTTGAATTCGTCACCCGTCCCGTATACAAAGTGTCCGCTCAGGCAATCGGTAACGGTATAGTTGAAATCAGCGGTGACGCAGATGCATTGGGCTATATTGAAGTTAAACGCGGAGAAAATGTAAAAATCACTGCCACAGCAAATGAATATTATCAGTTCAAGGGCTGGAGTGTTAACGGCAATCAGGCAGGCAACGAAAATGTTCTCGTTGTTGCAGGTGTCAAAAAGGATACCGAGGTTAATGCAGAGTTTATGGAAGCAGTTGGCTATAACATAACTCTTACCGTAAACAACACATCGGCAGTAACTCCTGAAATCAAAGTTGACGCAAACGGCACTCAAATACATCCCGGAAGCACAGCGGCAGATGCTGTTTCGGTTATCGGCGGAAAGAGTGTTACGGTTACGGTAACTCCCACCGAATCGAACGGAAGAAGCACAATGATGATAAAACGATGGTACATAAACGGTACCCCGGTTACAGATGAAAATGCAGCCGAACTTGGCATCGTGCTTGCAGACGGAGAGCTTTCCTGCGGATTCACAATTGCAAAGCTTTTGGAAAATTCGGATATAGCAGTTGACATAGCACCCTATGCAGGATTCGTAATCCCTGCAAACGGCGATGGATATAGTGTAGAAACAATTGAAAGAACTCCTGCATATACCAAACCGGAGACAGAAATCGCAATCGGCGGTGATGTTGTATTCAAGGTTGTTCCCGATGAATTTATGGGCATTACCAAGCTTTCGGTAAACGGTATTGACTGCTTGACACTTCCTGCCAAGGGCAGTGTTACTGCAATTGCAAACGGAGACGGAAGTTACACAGTAACAGTTGTAAATTCAGAAGCACTTGAGGCAGAAATAGAAGCTCAGTACAATACTCACACCGTTAACATCTCAAGTACCGTCAACGGTTCACTGGTTGTTGAACATAACAATGTTTCTGTTATAAGCGGTATGGCAGTTCAGGAAGGCAGTGAGCTTACAATCACAGCTGTTCCTGCCGATGGCTACAAAGTCAGAACACTGAAGGTTAACGGAACAAACTTCACATCGGGTTCTACCCACATACTTGTTGAAGATATCACAATCACCGCAACCTTCACAAAGACTTCAACCGGTTCATCGGGCGGAGGCGGTGGAGGCGGTGGCGGAACGTCTGCCTACACCGTGAAGTTTGAAACCAACGGCGGAACTGAAATCAAAAATGTTAAGGTTTCAAAAAACAGTACCGTTGAAAAACCGAACGATCCCGAAAAGACAGGATACATTTTTGGCGGATGGTATTGCGATGAAAACCTTGAAACAATTTATGATTTTGAAACAAAGGTAACCAAAGCAATAACACTCTATGCAAAATGGAATCCTCAAGTGGTTGACCCGGGCGAATCGTCCGAGTGGGAAAATCCGTTTACTGATGTCAATGCTGATGATTGGTACTATGAAAATGTTGAATATGTAGTAGAAAACAGCTTGTTCAACGGTACAACCGAAACAACATTTTCACCTGATCAGAATATCACAAGGGCAATGATGGTTACAGTCCTCTATCGTGCAGAGGGAGAACCGGAAATTGCAGGCACAACAACTTTTGAAGATGTTGACAGCAATGCTTATTATGCAAAGGCGGTTGTTTGGGGACAGCAGAACGGAATAATCAAAGGTTATTCCGAAACTGAATTTGCACCCGACCAAAACATCACAAGAGAGCAGATAGCGGCTATTATACATCGCTATGCTGATTTCAAGGGACATGATGTATCGGCAGGGGATAATACAAATATTCTTTCTTTCGATGATGTTCATCACGTTTCGGAATATGCAATCGGCGCTATGCAGTATGCAGTGGGCTCAGGTCTTATCAAGGGTAAGAGTGAATCTACTTTGAATCCTCTTGACAATGCTACAAGAGCAGAAGTCGCAGCTATTCTTGAAAGATTTATCGAAGCTAATAAGTAAACAGTAACAACTAAAAAAAGAACGCTGTGTGCGTTCTTTTTTTGTTTCTGAGCCATCGGAGATTCGAACTGGGGACACCATGAAAAGTTAATGGGTCTGCCACAATTCAGCAAACCAACAATTTGCGGGGACGACACTTGCGGTGCCCGAATCAAGGTATACACCCCCAAGGGGTGCACACCTTTCTTTCGACCGCTGCGCCTTTTAAAGCCTTCCTTCATCTGCCACCGGCAGCGGAAGGCTTTAAAACTTCCGGCTTCGTTAGTTCAGCCGCCAAGAGCACTTGACTTTATCAAGGTGTCCGGAGTGTGCATGCACCATCGATTCAGAAATGAAAAAAAGATATCCGTGAGGATATCCTTTTTCATTTCTGAGCCATCGGAGATTCGAACTGGGGACACCATGAAAAGTTAATGGGTCTGCCACAATTTAGCAAACCAACAATTTGCGGGGACGACACTTGCGGTGCCCGAAACAAAGCATGCACCCACAAGGGGTACACGCTTTGCTTTCGACCGCGGCGATTCTCCCCGACTTCCTTCATCTGCCACCGGCAGCGGAAGTCGGGGAGAACTACCGGCTTCGTTAGCTCAGCCGCCAAGAGCACTTGACTTTATCAAGGTGTCCGGAGTGTGCACGCACCATCGATTCAGAAATGAAAAAAAGATATCCTTGAGGATATCTTTTTTCATTTCTGAGCCATCGGAGATTCGAACTCCGGACACCTTGATTAAAAGTCAAGTGCTCTGCCGGCTGAGCTAATGGCCCATATTTAATTGTATATAATGTAGTTTTGTCCGTTGCCCAAAAGGGACTGGGCTGGCAGGACTCGAACCTACGAAATGCCAGAATCAAAATCTGGTGCCTTACCGACTTGGCTACAGCCCAATACCAAGAAAAAAAGTGGGGTGGGTAACCGGACTCGAACCGGTGACATCCAGAACCACAATCTGGCGCTCTACCAACTGAACTATACCCACCATGTGGTAAGCATGCTTGCTAATTCTGATTTGGGAAAATGGAGCGCGCCTGGAGAGACTCGAACTCCCGACCCACTGCTTAGAAGGCAGTTGCTCTATCCAGCTGAGCTACAGGCGCAGATTTAAAAAAGATTGAAGCGGGTGATGGGAATCGAACCCACACAATCAGCTTGGAAGGCTGAGATTCTAGCCATTGAACTACACCCGCATACCATCTGAACTACTTGTCGTCAACCGACTTAAAGAATTATAACAGCTTTGCTAAAGTTTGTCAATACTTTTTTTCAAAAAAATTAGTTTTCGGTCATTAGTGCATAAAATGAGCGCCTATAGTGACTTATTATAAGCAAATATGCTTAAAATATACAAGCTTATCTGAGAAAAAACCATGTTTTATATCTGTAATTTAATAAAATAGGATGAAACTATATTATGCTTGACAAATGATGTAAAATGTCATAAAATGAAAAAGACTATATAAAAGGAGGGGAAGGTCATGTTTTGTAATAATTGCGGCAGTGCTTTGTCTGACGAACAGAAATTTTGTCCGTCATGCGGAAAAGCGGTTGGGATTGTAACCCCTGATGCTAAAAACGTTGCAGATGATAATGTTAATACATCGGTACCAAATAACGGGTCAATACCTATGGGAGAAAATGCGCAGGCAAGTGGAGGTTTCCAACCCAATGGAGGTTTCCAATCCAATGGAGGTTTTCAACCAAATGGAGGTTTCCAACCGGGCGGTGGTTTTCAGCACGGCACTTATAATCCGAACGTTCATGCTTCCCATGGAGGAAATGCGTACTCAGACCGTGCACAGTATGAGTTTAGTGCAATGGTAGCTGACTATGTTGACAAAAACGGTTCAATTACGGAATATACGGAGGCAATTCTTTTTGCACAAGCACTGGAAAAACAAGTGCTTAAAGCACCTCATACAGCGATTTTTCCACCCATGGAAATGTTTAATGTCGTTCAGATGAACGGTTCTTATAAGGTTTCCGGTTATGTTGATTCTCAAAACAGTTACGGTGCGCTTGTCAGAACTCCCTTCACGTTGAATGTAAACAAGATGTCCGGATATTGGAATTGTACAGATAAGTTTATATCTGCCGGAGCAAGCGTTGCAGGTAGTATGATTGCATATTGGATTATCGGAATTGCACTGACCGTGTTATCATTCGTGATTTTCAGTATGCTTATGGATTTTTAATTTGTGGTTTTGGAATTTTATATGTTCATATAAAGGAGATTAGATATGTTTTGTAAAAATTGCGGTACGCCTGTAAATCCCGATCAGGCATTCTGTCCATCATGTGGTTTCCGTGCTCCTGCATCTGACGGAGCAGCTTCGGCTCCCGGCAGCACCGGAGGTTTCAAAGCACCGTCCGGACTCGGTGAACCCGAAGGAGGACATGCGTATAATCCGTCGGAACACAATCCGGTAACTCCACCTCCCTCAGGCGGTTACACACCTCCCTCAGGCGGTTACACACCTCCCTCAGGCGGCTACACACCTCCCTCGGGCGGCTACACACCTCCCTCGGGCGGCTACACTTCTGCACCTGCACCGGTACCTGCCCCCGCGTCTACAGGATATAATCCACCCTCGGGCGGTTACGGTTCGCCGTATGGCGGATATGGAGCATCGCCGGGAGGCTATCGTCCCATGTATCAGTTGTCAATTTCGAGGGGACTGCTTAAGTTTATTTTGTTGAATCTTATCACCTGTGGCATTTATTCTTTGGTAGCAATGTCGTCCATATCCAATGATATCAACATCATTGCTTCAAGATATGATGGAAGAAAGACCATGCATTATTGCTTGCTTTATTTTATTGTTGCGCCGATAACATGCGGTATCGGCTCACTTGTATGGAACCATAATATTTGTGACAGAATCGGAAATGAGTTGAGAAGACGAGGCATACCATATTCGTTCGGAGCTTCTGATTTCTGGATTTGGAATACTTTGGGAATTCTTATAATTGTTGGTCCTTTTATTTACCTTCACAGATTGTTCAAGGCTATGAATCTGATTAGCTATGATTTCAATCTTAACGGTTAATAGTCGGAAATTTTTATTAAAAAACGGTGATGATTTTATGAATATACTGGCAATAGGAAACAGCTTTTCTCTTGATGCAAACAGATACTTGCACAAAATTGCAAGAAACGACGGTGTTGACCTTACTGTAATCGGTCTCTACATAGGTGGGTGTTCACTTTCCACTCACTATCGAAACATGATAAGTGATGCAAGGGCATATGACCTGGATGTTAACGGGGAGCTCAGCGGTTTTTATATTTCCATGAAAGAAGCCCTCACAAATCGTGAATGGGATGTGGTTACGTTTCAGCAGGTGAGCCAGAATGCTCCTCACTACGAAACCTATCAGCCCTATCTCGATGAGCTTGTTTCATTTGTGAGAAAATGTGCACCGAAAGCAAAAATATATATGCATCAGACATGGGCATATGAAAAAGACAGTAAACGTCTTTTGGAGGTTGCCGGCTATAACACTCCCGATGATATGTTTGCCGATATCGAAAAATCCTACAAAACTGCCGCAGAGGCAATAGGTGCCGATGGCGTAATTCCCTGTGGTGAGGTTATGCAAAGACTTTCCAAAGCAGGAATTGCACCCGTTCATCGTGACACCTTTCATGCACACTATGGTGTCAGCAGATATGCCATGGCACTTCTTTGGTATGCGGTTCTCGCAGGAATGGATGTTTCAGATAACACCTACACTGATTTTGATGTTCCGGTAACAGAGGAAGAGAGACAAATTGCAATCAAATGTGTGTGTGACATTATTAATAAGTAGACAATCTTTTTGAATCGGTTAAAAATGAAGCACGAGAATTTAAGTGGTTTGATATGCTTCAGGAAATTCACACTTTTTACAGCGTAGTAGTTTAATGAAGTGAACCCCAAAGTTTAGACAAAATTAAATATTAACTTGCTTGTGAATGAGTTCGGTATTGTACCGGACTCATTCCTTTTAGTTTTAAGGAAATTCTTTCATTGTTGTAGTAATGAATATATTTCTTCAATTC
>JAFQBA010000106.1 GCA_017416845.1 Clostridia bacterium | reverse complement strand
GAGCATATCCTGTTCCTCCGTTTCTGGTTTCTGGACAATTCCATTATAACGGATTTTGAACAAATATGCTCTCTTTTTTTACATTTTCTAATTTTATTGAGCTCTATTTGTTGGATACCCCAACATTTATTATAGAGCCTTATTTTTTTGTATATTGAACATAGTTTCTGTGCAGTAAAAAATATTGATTTTATTGTTAAAATGTGGTATTATATATTCTAATAATCATAATATTATTTTGTTCGGAGGAGAATTATGTATATAATAAAAAAATCAGATCACAAAATAGAATGTATGTGTGACAAAGCATGGGAAAGTGCCAATGTTGCAGAAGTAATTGTGAATAATTGGTCACAATATGAATATGAACCCCATACTACAGCAAAAATTTTATATAGTGATTATGGTCTTCACGTTCAGATGGAAAGTGATGAAGATCCAATTCTTGCAAGATACACAGATCAGAATTCATCAGTTTGCTGTGACAGCTGTATGGAATTTTTCTTTTCACCCAACAATGATGATAAGAGATATTTCAATTTTGAATTCAATCCGTTCGGAACAATGTATTGCGGTGTTCGTACGTCGAGATATGATCCCGAGTATCCTTCGGAAGATAAAAAATATTTTGAAGTTAAAACTTATGTTGATGAGAAAACCTGGAAGCTGCAGTTTTGTGTACCTTTTGAAATCATAAATCGTATTTTTGGCTCGTGCTCTGATGTTTTTAAAGGTAATTTATATAAATGTGCGGAGGAAAGCGGCAAGGAACATTACTTGTCATATTATCCGCTTCATCCGACAGATGTTGATTTTCACCGTCCGGAATTCTTTGGTGAATTTTCTTTGGAAAAATGAGGTGAGAATAAATGTATATCATTAAAAAAACAGACCATAAAATTGAGCGTATGAATGATAGTGCATGGGAAAATGCTAATGTTGCAAATGTTGCATGCCGTAACTGGAGAGAATTTGAATATATACCTCATACAACGGCGAAAATTCTCTATAGTGACTATGGAATTCACGTTCAGATGGAAAGTGAAGAAAAACCGATTCTTGCACGCTACAGACATCAGAATACTCCTGTGTGTACTGACAGTTGTATGGAGTTTTTCATTTCTCCGAATGAAAACGATACTCACTATTTTAATTTTGAAATCAATCCTATAGGCACAATGTGCCTTGGTTGTTGTAATTCAAGATATGATGTTGTAAAACCTGATGAGAACAAGGTGTATTTTGATGTTAAAACCTATGTTGATGATAAAACATGGAAAATTCAATATACAATTCCATTTGAATTCATCAATAAATACGTGGGGGGATATACCAAAAATATGAGAGGTAATCTCTATAAATGCGGAAATGACACAAAACAGTGTCACTATCTCTCATACTATCCAATGCATGCCACTGAAAGAGATTTTCACAGGCCCGAATATTTCGGGAGCTTTATTCTGGAATGATGAGGTGTTTCTATGCACAATGATTTAACAAAGCAAGATATACAAAAAATGCAGGAAGAAATAGAATATCGTAAGGTTACTCTGCGTTATGAGCTTTTAGAGGAAGTGAAACGAACTCGAGCTTTTGGAGATTTGAGCGAAAACTTTGAATACAAGGAAGCAAAACGTAAAAAGAATCAAAACGAGAGTCGCATTAGATATCTTACCAATATGATTAAAACAGCAAGAATTATTGAGGATGACTCATCTGAAGATACGGTTGGTTTGTTTGATGTTGTGGATTGCTACATGTCAGATGTTGAAGAAATTATGAAATTGACGGTTGTAACAACAGTACGCACAAATGCCGGAAGTGGGCTTATCAGTAATGAATCACCTGTTGGAAAAAAACTTCTTGGTGCAAAGCTTGGAGATGTGATAAAGATTGATTCGCCTGACGGTGAGTATGAAATTGAAATCAAAGCAATTAAAAAGAGTGATTCCGATGATATTGATGCTCCAATAAATAATTATTAGCAGTGTTTTTTGTTATAAATAACCGGTCTGTAAAGCTGTGTTTTACAGACCGGTTATTATTATTTTGTTAGATTTTTTCTACGCCGATTTTAACCTTTTCACCATTGATGTTCCATTCTTTGGAAGCCGCAAAATCTGTGTTTGCCAAAACTTCATCGGAGAGAACTTCATCTTTGATAAAGTCGGTATTTTTAACCATGATGGCATCAATTTTTTCATTGCCGAAGGTGTAGACTTTGATGTGATCCATAACTTCAAAGCCCGAATCCTTACGCATGGTCTGAATTTTGGAAATGATTTCTCTCACAAAACCTTCTTCAATGAGTTCATCGGAAAGACGTGTGTCAAGAACAACCGTGATTCCGTTGTCGGTTTCGGAAGCAAAGCCTTCAACCTGAGCAGATGTTATGAGAAGGTCTTCTTTGGTGAGTTCAACAGCGTTTCCGTCAAAGTCAAATTTGAGAGCACCGTTTGCTTCAAGCTCATCCATTGCCGCATTACCGTCAACAGATGCAAGTGCTTTTTGAATCTGACCAAGGAATTTGCCGTATTTGGGACCGACAGTTCTAAGCTGTGGCTTGAAGCTGTAGGTTGTGCATTCCTTAACATCATCGGTAAATTCAACAGTTTTAACATTAAGCTCGTCTGCAATGATGTCGGCAAAGAAGGAGTCAAGTTCAAAGTCTGCCTTAACATACATTTTGCCTATGGGCTGACGGTTTTTGATGCCGGAAGCATTTCTTGCGGCACGACCGAGAACAACCACATCGAGAACCTTTTCCATGTTTGCTTCAAGCTCTGCATCGATGAAGCTTTCGTCATATGCGGGGAAATCGCAAAGGTGAACGCTTTCGGGAGCGGATTTGTCGATGGAGCAAACGAGGTTTCTGTAGATATCTTCTGCCATGAAGGGAATCATGGGAGCAGAGATTTTAGCAAGTGTAACAAGAGCAGTGTAGAGAGTCATGTAAGCATTGATTTTGTCCTGAGGCATGTCTTTAACCCAGAAACGTTCACGGCTTCTTCTTACATACCAGTTTGAAAGATCGTCAACAAAGCTCTGAAGAATTCTTGCGGTTTCGGTAATCTTGTAGTTTGCAAGGTTGTCGTCAACGTTCTTCACAAGAGTGTTGAGCTTGGAGAGCATCCACTTATCAAGAACACTGAGCTTGTCTTTTTCGAGACTGTATTTTGTTGCATCAAATTTGTCGATGTTTGCATAAAGCACAAAGAATGCATAGGTGTTCCAAAGTGTTCCCATGAATTTTCTCTGACCTTCAACAACTGCGCCCTTGTGGAAACGGTTGGGTAGCCAGGGAGCAGAGTTTGAATAGAAATACCATCTGATAGCATCTGCACCGTGCTCTGCCAAAGCATCGAAGGGATCAACAGCGTTGCCCTTTGACTTGGACATTTTTTGACCGTTTTCGTCCTGAACGTGACCGAGAACGATAACGTTTTTGTAGGGAGCTTTGTTGAAGATGAGAGTTGAGATTGCAAGCAGTGAATAGAACCAGCCTCTTGTCTGGTCAACAGCTTCACTGATGAAATCTGCGGGGAAGTTATCTTCAAAAATTTCTTTGTTTTCAAAGGGATAGTGCCACTGTGCAAAGGGCATTGCACCGGAGTCGAACCAGCAGTCAATAACTTCGGAAACTCTGTGCATTTCGCCGCCGCACTCGGGGCATTTTATGGTAACTGCATCGATGTATGGGCGGTGAAGCTCAATTTCGTCGGGGCAGTTGTCACTCATGGATTTGAGCTCTTCAATTGAACCGATTGCATGGCGTTTTCCGCAGGAGCATTCCCAGATGTTTAAAGGTGTTCCCCAATATCTGTCACGGCTAACGCCCCAGTCCTGAACGTTTTTGAGCCAGTCACCGAAACGGCCTGTACCGATTGATTCGGGAATCCAGTTGATTGTGTTGTTGTTGCGGATGAGGTCATCACGAACCGCTGTCATTTTGATGAACCAGCTTTCTCTTGCATAGTAGATAAGCGGTGTGTCACATCTCCAGCAGAAGGGATAGTCATGCTCAAATTTGGGAGCATCAAAGAGAAGTCCTCTTGATTCAAGGTCAACAAGCACCTTGGGGTCGGCATCCTTAACAAAGAGACCTGCAAAGGGGGTTTCTTCGGTGAGGTTACCTGCGGCATCTACAAACTGAACAAAGGGAAGGTCATATTTTCTGCCAACCTGGGCATCGTCTTCACCAAATGCGGGAGCAATGTGAACGATACCGGTACCGTCGGACATTGTAACATAGCTGTCACAGGTTACAAAATGAGCTTTTTTGCCCTGTTTTTCGCAGGGGGCTTTCTGACATTCAAAGAGGGGTTCATATTCTTTGTATTCAAGGTCACTACCCTTGTACTGTTCAAGAATTTCATAGGCATTGCCGTCTTCGCTAAGTCCTCCGAGAACCTTGTCTAAAAGGGCATTTGCCATGTAATATACATATCCGTCTGCGGCTTTAACCTTGCAATAATCATCGTCGGGGTTTACACAAAGAGCCACGTTTGAGGGGAGAGTCCAGGGGGTGGTTGTCCATGCAAGGAAGTATGCGTCTTCGCCAATAACTTTGAAGCGGACAACTGCAGAGCGTTCTTTAACAGCTTTGTAGCCTTGCGCAACTTCGTGAGAAGAAAGGGGAGTTCCGCAACGTGGGCAGTAGGGAACAATCTTAAAGCCTTTGTAGAGAAGGTCTTTTTCCCAAATCTGCTTAAGAGCCCACCATTCGGATTCTATAAAGTCGTTGTGATAGGTAACGTAAGGGTCGTCCATGTCTGCCCAAAAACCAACAGTTCCGGAGAAATCCTCCCACATACCTTTGTATTTCCAAACGCTTTCTTTACATTTTGTGATAAAGGGTTCGAGACCGTATTCTTCAATCTGTTCCTTGCCGTCAAGACCGAGGAGCTTTTCAACTTCAAGCTCAACGGGAAGACCGTGAGTATCCCAGCCGGCTTTACGAAGAACCTTGTGACCTTTCATTGTGCGGTAACGGGGAATCATATCTTTGATAACACGGGTTAAAACGTGACCGATATGGGGTTTGCCGTTAGCTGTCGGGGGACCGTCATAGAAGGTGTAGGTTTCGCCTTCTTTGCGGCTGTCGATACTCTTCTGGAAAATGTTGTTGTCGTTCCAGAATTTTTCGATTTGCTTTTCTCTCTCAACAAAATTGAGATTGGTGTCAACTTTATTATACATATGTAATGCCTCCTGACATCTGTATTACATAAAAATACTATTATAACTTATATATTATATAACAACAATCGCATTTTGTCAACTGTTTTCGGATGTTTGTATCATGTGAACAGTAACGAGTCAAAAAGCACTTATATCAATGATTTGTGAATTTTTTCTAAAGGCGGAAGAACTTTTGACGCATCAGCTTTGAACTCCGATGGCAGACAACCGCAATACTTTTTGAATGCTCTGTAAAAGACCTTGGTTGAGTTGTAACCTACTTCTATTGAAATTTGTGAGAATGTTTTATTTGTTGTTCGCAGAAGATGGATTGCCTGACTCATTCTTGCATAAGTCAGAAGCTCCTTGAATGAACATCCGAAATTCGAATACATTATTCTTGATAGCTGTCTGGTGCTTATCTTGAGATGTGCGGCAACTGAATTTGCCGTTATATTATCGGCAAAGCATCTGTTGATTATCATGTTGATTTTGTATGCACGGCTCATATTACTGTCTGAATTATTCAGGGAATGAGGGATTATTTCATTTTCATAGGCATTTTTTATCAGGAAAAGCAAGAGTTCATGAAATTTAAAAGACAGTGTTGCATTCTTTAGTACATCGGAGCTTGTTAAGTCTGAGTCGAATATCTCAAATAACTTTAATGTTTCGCAGTCAGCGTCAATTATAGTGAAAGGAGGTTTGAAGGTTTTACTTAAAATGTTGTAAAGAGGAACGGTTGTTCGGCAATTTGTTTTCTCTGCTTTAAAGTTTATAGTAGTGTTTTTTTTGGACTCCTCATTTGGAAAAATATATTTGAAGGCATGGTAGGTGCCGGGCGGAACAACCAAAATCTTATTTGGAGGAATGCAGGAGGTTCCGTCCTCACAGGTGAATATGCTTGTGTAATAGGTGAAAAAAATTTCATAATGACTGTGTCTGTGAAGAATTATTGTTGGTCTGTATAGCTTATTTGGTATGTTGTCTGCAACGATAAAACCTGTATCATATATAAAAGTAAATTTCACATCTTCTATGCATACAACAGATTCCAAAACCATGTCCTGTGAAAATGTTTCATCGGCTTTCATTAAACCACCTCCGTATTTTATTTTACCAAATCATTTGTTTTGTGTCTATAACAGATTTTTCTAAATAAATTTTAACACATAAAACATATACAAACAATGGAATAATGGGACACGATTATTTCGAATAGTCTCAAAAAAGGATAGACACGGTTAGCCCTTTTGGGTACAATTGAATTAAATCAAGTCGGTCATATCGTGGGTTTTGTCAGACCGATTTAGATTTCATATAAAATTTTAAAAGAAAGGAATTGTATAATATTTTATCTTCTAAAGATATTATACGCGGATGAACATCTATGAAAAAAAGATTGTTAACAACAATTCTTGCTGTAGCGGTTGCTTTGACTGTGTTTGTTCCTACATATGCGTTTTCAGCAGTTGATGACATTGAGTCTGTAAGCCATGCCAAGGCAGTGAACACTCTCGGAAGGCTTGGTGTTTTAAATGATGATTTTGAAGAAAATGAAGATATCACTTTCGGAGAATTTTTAGGACTTGCGATGGAGCTTACGGGAGTGGGGGACATTCCATCATCTTCGCAGTCACCGTTTAGTGATGTATCCGCAACTGACAAATATTTCAATGCCGTTTGCGCGGCAAAGAATATGGGCATTGTGTCGGGTTGGGGTGATGGCACTCTCGGTTACAATGACACCATAACCTCCGGCAGAGCATCGAAAATCCTTGTTTCCATTCTGGGCTATGAGCCCCATGCAATTGCAAAAGGCGGTTATCCTGCCGGATATACCATTGTTGCAGGAAACATCGGCGTGTTTGATGAACTGGCGCTTGATGCAAATTCACCTCTCACATGGGATCAGGCGGCTCAGATGGTGTATAACTGTCTTGAAATCGAAATCCTTCAGCCCGAAAGCTATCCCACCGAAAGCTATGTGACTGTTGACGGTGAAAATCCTCTCACCAAATGGATGAAGATTAAAAGAGTTGAAGGGGTTGTCACAGCCAACAGCCTCACAACCATAAACGGCGGTGAAGGTGAAGAAGAAGGCTACGTTACCATAGACGGTGTGCGTTTTGCCGAAAACGGTACAATGGCTTCTTCCTACATAGGCTGCAAGGTGAATGCCTACTACAGAGAAATCACCTCTGCAAAGCTCGAACTCCTTGAGGTAAGCCTCGATGCCGATGCCAAAATTTGGGAAATACCCGGCGAAGATATTGACGAAGCTGCAACCACTGCTTCAAAGATATATTATTATGAAGATAACAGCTCCAAAGCTGAGGATGTTTCAATTGAAGACGGTGCTTTCATTTCCTACAACTTCAAAAAATATGAAGGCGCACCCTCTGCTGAGCTTTTTACTCCCGAAAACGGTGCTGTGACCCTCATAGACTCCGACGGCAACAAAAAAGCCGATTGCGTTTACATTAAAAACAGCACAACATATGTTGTTGAAGAAGTCAGAGCTTCAAACGGATACATAAAAGACTTATACAATCAGCCCGATTTAAGACTTGATGTCGAATCAAATAATGAGCTGGTGTATGTAATTACAAAAGACGGAGTCAGCGTCGGAATTGATACAATCGCTGTTAACGATGTTCTCACCGTTACCCAAAGCGAAGACGGAAACTATGTTGAAATTGAAATCGGCTATAAAAGAGCAAAGGGTATTTTAAGTGAAATAGGCAAAAATCACATTGTAATTAACGACAGAAAATATAATGTACTAAGGCAAAATGCCGCCGAGTTTGACGAAGCATTGCTCGGAAAAGAAATTATAGCTCTCTACGATAAATATATTAATGCATCGGGATATATCCTTTCTCTCACCGATGATCTTTCCTACGGTTATCTTTATGACGCAAGAAGCGGAGGCACAGGTCTTGATGCCGGCAAAAAAGCAAACCTCAAAATTTATACAACAAGCGGAGAGTATCTTTCTGCCCTTGTCGCAGACAAAGTAAAGCTCAACGGAAAAACCAAAGATTCATCAGGTAACGAATATACCGGAGCTTCACTCGTGGCAGAATTTACGGATAACGGCTTTATAAAGCATCAGCTCATTCGCTACAAGCTTAACGACGAGGGCAAAATCTGTGAGATTGAAACCGCAAGGCAAAATTGTGCAGACTTTGGCGGAACCGGTATGGACGAAGACGGCTTTACAATTGATTTGGATTATGACAATGCATCAAGTCCCGTTCCTCATAACTTTATCTACAAGAACTCAGGACTTCTCGGAAGTGACTATGACCTCAAATCCACAATAGGTATTCAGGTTCCCAACTCCGAAATCTGGAATGGCTACAGAGATGGTACATACACAATTTCAGACCTTGAAAAAACCTTCTCCATGTATCTGCCATATGAAACCTGGGCAAATGACACTCGTTTCCCTGCACAAAGCCCCACAATACGACTTTATGATGTTGACGAAAGCAAAGCAGCAAAAGTAATTGTAACCGAAGGAAGCGGTGGCGGCGGTGCAGTTCCGAAAGCTCACCTTATGCTGGTTGAAGATGTTGTTGAAGCAATGGACGAAGACTACAACAAAGGTATGATGATTAAGGGTATCTATAAAAATGAATATGTGGGATTCTTTGTCAAGGAAGACGAAGCCTCATTTACCGAAGGTGAGCTTGTGTATGATGCAACCCCCGCAAAGCCTTCAAGCGGTGACGAAATCTATGGCGATCCAACTCTTTTGGATTTGAATCCCGGCGATGTAATTAAAATTGCTCTTGATGCAACAAACAAGATTACAAACATTTTTAAGGTATACTCTCTTGAAGATCAGGGTGAGTGGCAGTGGACCAATCAGATAGAAAAAGGCACAAGCAAAATTGAAATAAACACAGTGTGGAAGCACCGTAAATATCTCATGGGCGGAAGCGAATTTTCCGAATGGACAAATCAGAACGGTGACACAGGTATGTATAATCAGGTGAGATTCTACAACTACTGCTTCTGGACAGGTAACTCCCATCAGATGATTCATGCCCGTGCTCTCTATCCCATGGGTGAAAGACTTGTGGTTGACCTTGGCCCCATTGAAGACAGCGGTAACTCTCCTGCACTCAAGCTTGGAAATGTCGGTAAAGACACCAATTATGCTTTCTTTGATGAAGCGACGGGAAGCGTGAGAGTTGCAACTAAAGATGATTTTGTTAAAGATGACAGATATACTTATATAATCGGTAACCGCTATGGTGTGTTCAACGATATTATTGTTATAAAACACGAAGAACCGGTTTACGGTTACTGGAGGGGTTATACCGAAGGTAAATAAATCTGAAAGGTGTGAAGAAAATGAAAAAATGTGTTTTATTGATTATGGCATTTGCATTGATGTGTGTACTCTTGCCTTTTGCGGATATTAATTCCGACACCGCATATGCCGCAGAATCAATGGGCAATGATGTTAATGCAATCACTGTTCAGTATTGCGGCACAGTGCTTAGTTTCGACCAGGAACCCATTATAAAAGACGGCAGAACCCTTGTTCCCATGCGCGGTATTTTTGAAGCAATGGGAATGGAGCTCGGCTGGGACGAACAGACCCAAAAGGTTACCGCCACCGGTGCAGACAAAACAATCGAACTCACCATAGGTGACACAAAAGCGTTTGTTAACGGTCAGGAGATTATTCTTGACGTTCCGGCAGAAATTATGTCGGGAAGAACAATGGTTCCCGTTCGCTTTATTGCCGAAAGCTCCGGTTACAGAGTTGACTGGTGCACCGACAATTCCAGAAAAAGAGTTGTTATCATGCCAGAATACTCCGACGAAGTGTATGAGGCAATTGAAAGATACAACGAAGAATGTTACTCCGAAGATCTCCTCGACTGGATCATCAATCTTCACGATCCTGAAACGGGCGGTTTCTATTTCAAGAAGAGTGCAAAACAGACTGTCGGCTTCTATCCCGATCGTGAATCAACGGCAAACTGTCTGGGAATGCTTATGAGACTTGGTATTTTTGATACATCAAGAGTTGCAGAACTCTATGGTCCCGAAAAATACGAAAGATTTAAAAACTGGGTCAAAGAGGGTCAGAGCGACGAAGACGGTTTCTGGTATGAAGAACCCTGGGGCATTTTTGTGAATACGATGAAAAGAGATTATCAGACCTCCGGTGCAACTCAGCTGCTTAATATGATTGGCGAAAAACCCCTCTACAAAACCAATGGTGAAAGACTTGCAGAGCAGGCGGCAAACAAAGAAACACTTGCGGCAAATCCTATCTATGATAACCGTTTCAACTCACTCAAGGACTATGAAAAATGGTTTAACGAAGGTCTCGACTGGACAAACCCCTATGTTGCGGGGTCCACAATGCTTTCCGATATGGGCAAACTTCAGGATGCCGGAATGGAATTTTTTGATCAGGCAATCAATCTCATTGAAAGCCGAATCAGCCCTAATACAGGCCATCTCATGACCTATGATCCTGCAACTGACAGCTGGCTTGAACTTGTAAATTATGACTCAATGAGTGGAACCTACAAAATCAGTGCATACTACGGCGAAAGCACCTATCCTTCAAAGCAGGGCAGAGACTGGACCATGCCGTACTTTGACAAGTGTATGGATTCTACCATAAAAGTAGTTCTTTCGGACGAAGAAAAATATCAGGCATGCGACATTGTTAACCCATGGGCGCTCCTCAGAAATCTCATCTATTCACAGAAGGATGTTCAGGGCAATCCTGACTATGCGGCGGCATATCAGAGATATCTTGACGCTCTTCCCGATATCATTGATGCAACAACCGACCGAATCCTTTCTATCAAAACTCCCGACGGCTCCTACACCTACTATTCAGGCTATGGTGCATCGGGTAACAAAGGTTCAAACCACGGTCTTTGTATTGCGGACGGTGAAATGTCGGGTGCGGGAATGATTGTTGCTCTCTACAACAAGGTTTATGATACTCTCTTCATGGACTACACACCAATCTGGGAGGGTAAATATACCTTCGAAGAACTTAAGGCAAAATTCGACGCCCTCGAACCCACAAAGAAGATTCAGCCCCTTGGTGATGCAAACTTCACCTTCAACGATCTTGAACTCGGCACACTTCCCGAAGGCTATCCCATCAGATGGAGCGGTGATGTTAAGGTTGTTGAAGACCCCATCTACATGGGCGAATACGCACTTTGCCTCAACGGACCTGCCGATGGCACAGTACCTGTTGCATATTTCGATGTTGGCACAAGTTCGGGCAAGGGGTTCACTCTTGAATATGACCTGAAGATAGAATCAAGCGACCCCACAGTGTTCTTTATGCAACATGAAATCGGTTCTGTTTTCCACCCTCTGAAGGGGGCATTCAGAAAAGAAAACGACACCTACATCTATCAGATGACAACATCAAAGAGTCACCGACTTCTCACAACCAAAAAAGGAAATGAATATCACAGAATCAAAATGGTATACAACTGTGAGGGTGATGTGCCCGTAACAGAATTCTATGTTGACGGAACACTTGTGGGCACAGGTGACTACAACAATGGCGGATACCCTGCAAGAAGCGCAGACAAAAACATTTCGTATGTGGGCTTCAGGGGAGACAATAGAACAGAACAATGGTCTGTTTACATCGACAACTTCAAGTTTACCGAACACAAATAGTTTTCAGATTTTCCTGCCTTAAGCAGATGCGTCAGTATCCGAACTCGCCTGAATTGAGTAAAATAGCCGTTTACCGTCGTTGTCGGTCTTGAAATCCGTCAGGATTCCTTCAACCTTCCGCCTCGGTAACCAACAATTTTATCTCAATTCAGGTTCAGAGAATTTTCGGTGTGGGATTTTTGCGTCAATGGGAGGCAAAATATCCGATAATACTGACGTATTTGAGAATATTTTAACGAAGCAGTGGCGTAAAAATCCACACCCAAAACGGGTTCGGATATTGACGCGTCTGCTTACCCTGACAGGACTTGTCAAGTTCAGATGACTTCTGTCAGGCCGGGCATGAAATATATAAAAAAGGAGAGAATAATGATGAAAAAAACATTGAGTTTGTTTTTAACACTCGCAATTGTCATCTCATGTATCGCATCTATGTCGATTAACGTTTCGGCACACCAGAATCTCAATGACTACTTCAATTTTGAAGGCTGCGAACCTTCAGCCTTTGAGGCAAACGAGGTTGCAGAGGGCGGAAACACCCTCTATACGACACCTCAGAGCGTAAGAATTTCAGAACCCACTCACAAATACAGAGGTATCACCGTGGACACTGCTCCCGATGCACGCTACGGCGACAGTCTCAAAGCATACATACTCCAGGATTGGGGCGATGATGCTATGGAGGCAGGTCTTGCAGGGCAGTACCTTGAAACACAGTATTACAGCGAATACAAAAAATGGACAGGTTCCGTAAACTTCGGTATTTCCATATATATGGAAAAGGTTCAGGAAGATTCGCAATATGCAACAAGATCAATCCGCTTCAAAGGCCGTAATTCAGCCGACACAGGTAACACAACCGTAATTCCACTTCTTTTTGACACCGCAAAGAACATCAATTTCTTTAGCACCGACACCGGCGTGGACTGGGAATTTGACCGTTGGTATGATTTTGATCTTTACTATAACCTCGACACCGGTTACTATGAAGCAACAATCTATGAAAACGGCGAAATCCTCTACAGCGGTTCAAAAGCAACCACCTACACAATGTTGAACCTCAACATAATAGATTTGTTCTGTAATCACCCAATTCAGAACATTCAGGGAATCACAACCTCGACTCAGACATCTGCAAGCAAAATGGGTGACTGGATAACCTATTTCGACAACATCAAGGTTGTGTCTGTAAACAAGGTTGAACCCGATGCAAACGACACAAGAGATTTCTTCGATTTTGAAGGCTTTGAAGGTCAGGAAGCTCGTGCAGACGGCAAAACAGTTGGCATGCCTGCAGGGAAATACGGCTACTGGAGTGTGGGTTACACCGGTGCAAAGCTTCAAAACGCCATAGCTGAAGATGTGAAAGCTGATTCACGCTGGGAAAAGAATATTGACATGGGCACAAGCCTTAAGTTCTCAACTCCTGCAGTCCCCGTTCTTGGTGAAGGGGAGTCCTATCCCAACGGTGCTACCAAAAATGACTATCAGTATCCGAGACTCTATATGTATTTTAATTCGGCTGCTCCCAAGAACTTCAACATGAGCTTTGACGTGAAGCTTGACAATCCCAACAACTTCCTTGTGCACATGGGTGTCAACGAAAACTTCCTGGGATTGACAGGCTCGAGCATTTCTGTTTACAACACAAAGCTTTCAACGGCAATAAACAACTACGATTGGTTCAATGTTGACGCTTCCGTGGACGGTGCAACAGGTTGGTACAAGATTATTGTGACAAACCTCACATCTCCCTCAAATCCCCCCGTTGTTCTCGAAGGCTATCATGCAAGCGTTCTCAAATGGGACGGTAAAAAAACATGGGTGAGATTCCAGATGAACACCCCCGGAACAAGAAACTATGAAAACTATTGCTACATTGATAACTTCTCTCTCGGTAAAGCAATTGACAGGGAAATTCCCGCAAACTTTTCCCATAACTTTGACGACGGCACTGTTCCCGGCTGGTACACAGCAACCGGAGCTATCATAACCGCCGCAGACGGCGAAATGAAGGTTGCAACTGCGCAGGATGCGGCAGGCACAACAACCCTTGCGCTTCCCTTTGCCTATACAAACCTTGGTTTCAAATACAGTGCAGACATAACATTTGAAGATTTTAACACGGCAAAAACATTGTCCTTTGACGACACCGTATTTGCATCAATTGATACCGCAGGTGTTGCCACAATCGGTGATCAGACCGTTGCGCTCAACGCAAACGAAAAATACACCATCGAAGTTGATGCGATAAACGGCGAAACAACAACTGCAACAGTTAAAATTGCAGGTCTTGAGACAACCGTAACACCCACATCCAACATTAAAATTGCATCAGCTGCAGGCGAAAGCGTTGTTGCAATCGACAACGTAATCTATAACATTGTTCGTAGCTTCGAAGTTGTAAGCGACGAGGCAATGGTTATCAACCCCGAAGATGATATCAAAATCACCTTCTCAAACCCCCTTGCAGAATCAGTTACTGCCGAAAGCTTCAAGGTATATGCACCCAATGGCGCAATTGCCGATTCCGCTCTTGTTTCCGATGTTGAATGCACCATCTCCGAAGATAGAAAAACCGTTACATTGAGCTTTGCCAAGGAATACACAACCCACTATCACACAGCATTTACCGTAGCCGACATATATGGCTATGAGCTCACCGATGTTGTTGAAGCAGACACCGCAGCAGTTGCCGAACTTGGTGATGTTGAAATCGTGAAGGGTGACGGAGTTGTGAACGCAAGCTTTACATCCACAGCAAACGAAGGCACTATCTTCTATGCAATTGCTCTTTATGAAGGAAACGAGCTTGCGGCAATCGGAAGCAAAAATGTCACCCTTTCACTTGAAGATGTGAATAATGACTATACCGTAAGTGTTGAAATACCTGATACTTCAAAGTCATACACGGCAAAAGTATTCAGATGGGTAAGAAATAACATTGCACCTTATCAGGGCGCAGCTATGGCAGAATCTGTAATTTCTGCTGAGTAATAATACGCTTAATACTTTTCTTCATACACTTTTCCTTAAGAGGCGGCTTTGCCGCCTCCGGGGATATCCTGAAGAATTTAACGAAAAACAATTTTATAAATTTAAACGCCGCGGCTGATTTTTGCCGCGGCGTTTTATATATTTTTGTTGTATTGGAATTTAATTAAAATCTGTTCGCGAGACATAGTGTCAATGAAATTATGCTCGCGACATGGGTTAAGGCACTGCCTGAATTTGATTTCAGAAATTTAAAGTGAATTTTGTTCGCGAGACATAGTGTCAACGAAACTATGCTCGCGACATAGGTGCAGGCACTGCCTGCTTATTTCTTTTCGTTTCGAAGTTCTACTCTTCTTATTTTACCGCTGATTGTCTTTGGAAGTTCATCCATAAATTCAACAATTCTGGGATATTTGTAGGGAGCTGTGTGAGTTTTAACATAGTTTTGAATTTCTTTTTTCAGTTCCTCTGTTTTCTCTGTTCCCTTTGTAAGAACGATTGTAGCCTTAACAACCTGACCTCTTATTTCATCGGGAGCGGCAGTTACCGCACATTCGAGAACATATGGAAGCTCCATGATAACGCTTTCTATTTCAAAGGGTCCTATGCGGTAGCCGGAAGACTTGATAACATCATCGATTCTTCCTACATACCAGAAATATCCGTCTTCATCACGGTAGGCAAGGTCGCCTGTGTGATAGTAGCCGTCGTGCCATGCCTCGTTGGTATGTTCTTCGTCTCTGTAATAGCCTTTGTAGAGACCGCAGGGAACAGCATCCTTGGTGCTTACCACGATTTCGCCTGTTTCGCCGACACCTGCGCTTTCGCCGTTATCGAGAACAATGTCAACCTTGTAGGCAGGGCTTGGTTTACCCATCGAGCCCGGCTTTGGAGTCATACCGCGAAGGTTTGCAATGGTGAGTGTGGTTTCGGTCTGACCGAAGCCTTCCATGAGCGAAAGTCCGGTAGCCTTTTTCCACTGTTCAAAAACTTCGGGGTTGAGGGCTTCGCCTGCAACTGTTGTATATTGAAGTGACGAAAGGTCATATTTTGAAAGGTCTTCTTTAATGAAGAAACGGTACATTGTCGGGGGAGCACAGAAGGTTGTGATGTTGTATTTTTTGAACATGGGAAGAATGTCGTCTGCATTGAACTTGTCAAAGTCATAAACAAACACAGCAGCTTCGCACATCCACTGACCGTAGAGCTTGCCCCAGAGAGCTTTTCCCCAGCCTGTGTCGGAGATTGTGAGGTGGATTCCGTCGGGGTTAACATTGTGCCAGTATTTTGCAGTGATGAAGTGACCCAAGGGATATTTGTGGCTGTGGGTTGCAATTTTCGGATAACCGGTTGTGCCGGAGGTGAAGAACATAAGCATGTCGTCTCCGCCGCAGGCAGAGTCGGGTTTTCTTTCATAAACATCGGAAAATTGAACAAATTCTTCGTTAAAGTCGTGCCAACCGTCACGTTTTCCGCCAACCATGATTTTGGTTTTGAGTGTGTCGCATTTTGCGGCTGCAAGCTCTGCCTGATGGGCAACATCACCGTCTGCGGTACAAACTATTGCCGACACACCTGCGGCTTCAAAACGATAGTCAAAATCGTGTTCAACCAAAAGGTTTGTTGCGGGGATAACCACCGCACCGATTTTGTGAAGAGCAAGAATTGAGAACCAGAACTGATAGTGACGCTTGAGCACAAGCATAACCTTGTCACCGCGTTTGATGCCGAGGGACTCAAAGTAGTTTGCTGTCATTGAAGAATATTTGCTGATTTCGCCAAAGGTGAAAAATCTTTCTTCCTTGTTGTTTGAGATGTGAATCATTGCACGTTTGTCGGGGCATTTTTTCGCAAGCTCATCAACAATGTCAAAGGCAAAGTTAAATTTGTCTTCATTGAGAAATTCGATGGATTTAAGACTCTTGTTTTCGTCTTTTTCTGTTTTAACCCATTTTTTGTACACGGCGGTTTGAGGTTGGTCAACCCAGTCGCTTTTGTATTCGGAATGGGGATAAACATTGAAGTCAGCCGCATCTGCGTTCTGATCCTTCATTACAATAGCATATATTTCCACATCCTCACCGTCAAGGGCAACAAGTGCATGGGGGATGAGACTGTTATAATAAATTGTGTCACCGGGCTCTAAGATTTCTTCGTTGCTACCGATGATGGCTTTCATTCTGCCTTTTATGAGTATGTCAAACTCCTGACCGTTGTGGTAGGAAAATTTGGGGTTTTTGAGGTCTTCCTCGGTGTAGGGAATATACACCTTATAGGGCTCTGCAAGCTTGTTTTTAAACATAGCCGCAAGGTTTTTGTATTGATATTCGCTCTGTCTTGTGATTGGAAGTCCCTGACCGCCTCTTGAAAGCTCATAGTTTTTGAGAGTGGGGCTTGAACCCTTTAAAAGGTCTGTGGGGTCAACGCCGAAAGCCTTTGCACATTTGTAGATAAATGTGAAGTTAAAATCTCTTCTGCCGCTTTCATATTCGGCATAATCATCAAGAGAAACGCCTGTGTTTTTAGCCATTTGTTCCTGGCTTAAACCAACCAGCTCTCTTGTGTGTCGGATTCTTTTTCCGACCTCCATAAGTTCCATTTGTTCCTGTGTGTTGTTGTTCATTGTTTTTTCCTCCTTTTTAGATATAAAAGTCGGAGTACCATGATTGATTGAGTGGTTATGAGAAAACAAAAAAGCCGTCTCAAAGTATCCACTTTGAGACGGCAAAACTTTTAGTTTAACCGCGGTACCACTCAAATTGTGTTTAAAAAACACCGCTCACAGACTCTAACAAGTCTTTTGCTTTAACGCAGCAACTACGGGAAACGTCTACTCGTTAAAAACTTTCGGGCTTCCGGCTCGGAAGTGATGGGTCATTGGAAAACCTCGCCATTGGCTCGCAGCAACCGCCAACTCTCTTTAGACTCAGTTATCCGACCGTCTTCGTCACAGCCTTTAATTGATATTCAATTGATAAACAAATATTATCACACAAAATCCATATCGTCAATGGTTATTTTTCACAAAGGTTGTTTTTGTGAATTAAATATTTTTTACAAAAGCTCAATCAAATACGATTTATTTACTATATTATTCATTTTCAAAAAAAATCTTTTTTCTCACGGTTTTAATGTCTTTAAAGCTTGCTGTGTGATAGTTTGCGACGGAACTGACCAAAAGGTCGGGTTTTAAGTTCAGCTTGTTTCCTGCGCTTATGATGCAGTTTAAGGCATATTTTTTGTCACCGAGGCTTTCGAGCTTCATTTCTTTGACAAATTCTTTTATGTTAACCTCTTTCATGCCCCTTTTGGACTTTTTCTCAATCATAACGCATTCTTCGTTTACAAAATCTTCGGTGTCTATTTCTTTGTCAGATACAAATGTTATGTCATATTCGGCAAATTCAATGTCAAAAAAGTCGGGATGATTTGTTTTTCTTTCGGCAGAGAGAATCTTTATGCCGCTTGGCATGGCATCGTCAAGATTTTTGACAATGAGAGCCGGGTCCATTTCGCATTTCAGCTCAATGTCAAGCATTTCACATTCACTGCTCACACCAACGGGGCAGGGCAGACCAATGTTTAAAAGAATGTGAGGGTTAAAGCCCTGTGAATATTTCACGGGGATTTTGGCTCTCTTAAAGCTTCGGTTTATGCATCTCAAAAAATCAAGATGAGAAATATATTTCACCGAGTCACCCTTGGTGTAGGTTATGCGATACACAAATTTAGTTTCGCTTTTCAAAGCAAACACCTCCTCCAAAGCACATTGCTCCGCAGTTTGAACATTTTTCTCTGCACTGGGGAGTGGTTGCCGCCTGCTCTGCTTTTTTTGCTTCGGAAATAAGAAAATCCTTGGTAACTCCCACATCAATCATATCCCACGGAAGCACCTCGTCAAAGGGGCGTTTTCTTGTGTAGAACAAAATATCCATTCCGCAGTCTTCAAAAGCCTTGTCCCACTTTTCTTGGCAGAATTGGTCGCTCCATCCGTCAAAACGAACTCCAAGCTCGTGCGCACGAAGAAGAACCTTTGACAGGCGACGGTCACCTCTTGCAAACACACCTTCCAAAACGCTCACGGGAGCTTCGTGATAGGTGTAGCGGACACGCTTGTCATCCATGGCATCTTTAAGGGCATACTGTTTTTCGTGAAGTGTGTCACGGTCATCCTGCTTTGCCCACTGGAACGGTGTGAAAGCCTTGGGGACAAAGGACGATACCGATGCGGTTATACGAAGACCGGGGGCTCTTTTTTCCTTGGGAACGGAAAGGTATTGGCGAACAACCTTTTTGGAAAGGTCGGCAATTCCGCAAACATCCTCAATTGTTTCAAAGGGGAGACCCATCATGAAATATAGCTTTATGGAGCTGTAACCACCCTCAAAGGCTGTTTTTGCCGCAGTGAGCAGGTCTTCTTCGGTGATGTTTTTGTTAATAACATCTCTCATGCGCTGTGTTCCCGCCTCCGGTGCAAAGGTGAGAGAGCTTTTTCGCACCTTTTGAACCTTTTCCATAAGCTCCATGGAGAATGAATCAAGACGAAGTGACGGCAGAGAGAGAGAAATACTTTCTTTTTCGGTTATGTCCAAAAGACCGTCGGTGAACTCTTTGAGGCACGAATAGTCACTTGTGGAAAGTGATGAAAGGCTGATTTCTTCATAGCCTGTGGAGTCAATGAGCTTTTGAGCGCACTCAAGAAGCGTGCCGGGCTGTTTTTCTCTCACGGGGCGATATATCATGCCTGCCTGACAAAATCTGCATCCTCTGAGGCATCCTCTGAAAATCTCCAGCATAATTCGGTCGTGAACAATTTCGATAAACGGCACAACAAACTTGTCGGGATAATACACCTTGTCAAGGTCTTTAACAATTCTTTTTCTCACCTTTTTGGGCACAAAATCATATTTTGGCTCAATTGCCATAACTGTGCCGTCGGTGTTATAGCTTATGTCATAGAATGAGGGTACATAAATTCCCTCAATTTGGGATATTTTTTTGAGAAAATCAAAACGTGTGCCCTTTTCCCTCTTCCATTGCTTGTAGGCATCAATGACTTCAAGATTAACCTCTTCGCCTTCGCCCAAAATGTAAAAATCTGAAAAATCAGCCAACGCTTCGGCACTGTAGGCACAAGGTCCGCCCATGCAAACAAAGGGGTCGCCCTCGCCTCGGTCTTTGGCAAGGAGGGGAACCTTTGCAAGGTCGAGCATATTTATGATGTTTGAATAACACATTTCATATTGAAGTGTGAATCCCAAAAAATCAAAATCTTTGATGGCATCCATGGATTCAAGCCCATAGAGGGGAATGTCTGCCTTTCGCATTTGCTCTTCCATGTCAATCCACGGAGCAAAAACTCTTTCGCACCACACGTCGTCTCTTTCGTTCATAAGTGAATATAATATTTTCATGCCCAGATGCGACATACCCACCTCATACACATCGGCAAAGCAAAAAGCAAAACGCACATCCACATCCGCGGCATTTTTGACTACAGAATGAAGCTCGCCGCCGGTGTATCTTGCAGGTTTTTCAACAAATGGCAATATATTTTCTATCTGTTGTTTGAGCATATCAAAAAATCCTTTCGGTAATATGAATCAATTATACACCATTTGTATTATTATTTCAAGGTTTAAATTTGTAAATAACATTATTGGGAATTGTAATGTGTCATTTCTTTTTTGAGTTCAAATTGAAATTTATCGCTCTGTTTAACACAAGTGCGAAAGGCTCCCTTGTGTAAAGGGAGCTGTCACGAAGTGACTGAGGGATTGTTAAATGATAAACTCTCAATCAAGCACAAATACTGCAATTGAGGCAGTTTGTTACAATCCCTCCACCGCTTACG
>JAFQBA010000105.1 GCA_017416845.1 Clostridia bacterium | reverse complement strand
GTCCATTGTGCGTAAACTGTCTTATTGGTTGTAAATTCTGTTTCGGTTGTTATTTTGTTTCCGCCCTCTGCTGCATCAAACCAACCGTTGAAAACATATCCGGTGTATGTAGGAGTGGGAAGTTCTGCGAGCTTTCCGTCAACCGTCTCGGCAGAAGCCGTTCCGCAAGTACCGCCGTTTGCGTCAAACTTAACAGTGTAGTCTGTGGGCTTAACATCAAACACAAGCTCGCCTGTGCTCGCATTCTTTTTGATGATATATTCACTGCTGTATGGAATAAAATAGTCGGAAATTGTCGCACTTGACATATATGTGTTCCAGCCCGATGTGAAAGGAGTATTAAAGTCTGCCACAATGCTGTAGGGTTCCGCAGGCTTACTGATTTCGCTGCTTAATGTAATCGCACCTTCAGTTCGCACATATATGTCCGCTATCGCAGCTTCGATAGTACCGCCGTATAAATTAACGGTAGATTCATTTAATGAGTGTATACCTATGCTTTCACTTTCTATCTTTCCGCCATATTGACTGAATGTACCATTGTTTTGATTCCAAATCGCAGTACTCTGAATATCTGCTGATGTTGCCTGAATCGTGCCACCGTATTGTTCAAGCTTACCGGAGGAAATCCAAATGGTAACGCTGACGTCATCAGCAGGGCGTGTTACCAATCCTGTGCCAGCACAGTCCGTAAGTGTCAAGCAATCATCTGTTTCATCAAACGATATTGTGGCCGTTATTGCTGCACCTGACTCACAGCTAATAGTATGTCCGTTAAGACAAAGAGCTACATTGCCCACAGGATGTATTCCTCTGGTATCAGAAGTTACAATCACATCCTTTGTGAGATAATAATTGCCAGCATTAAGCTGAATACCGGCTTCACCCTCATCCATATCGGTACCGTCCCATGCCGTCCAATCAACATTCTCACATGTGCCTGTATGGTCGCCGATGTCAGTATGCGCTGCACCGCAGATTGGATGTTTGTGTGGAGGTGCAGCACCATAAACGGGAACAAGGTAGTATTGCGGATCGTCTGATGTCACAAAATACTTAGATGAGAGTGTATAGTCAGCACTTTCTTCTGAAATTCTTTCGTTCCAAACAGTTCCGCTGTGATAACCACTCCAACCGGCACTCCATATATCCCATCCTTCAAGAGTTTTAGAAGAATCAATGACATCTATAACACTTGCCTGTTCTGAAACAGGTACACCTGTTGTAGCAGACACGACTTGGTAATCACCGACAAATTCACCTACTGCAACTTCATCCGCATCGGTATATATCGCAATCTGGCCACTATATATCGGCTCAAAAACATAATAGTCTCCAGTTGCATATTTCTCGACATCATCAGCTGATAGTGTCCAGTCTGTGTCCTTTGTCAGCAGTTTGTCAGTAATAACATAACCGCTGTTTATATTGTCAAATTCCCATAGGTTCCATCCTGTCAGCGTCACACCATCCCCGAGGGGTACCAACGAAGATAGCTGCGTGCCTTCAGACACTTCTTTACGATCATAAGGGTACAACTCGTCATTTGCTTTCAACGGTTCTGTTCCGGCATATATGTATATTCTGTTGGACGGTAACGCCATAGCCGGAGTTGCCAGCGTACTAAACAGCATTACAAGAGCCAGCCACCAGCAGGCAAGTCCTTTCAATCGTTTCTTCATATGTCATACCTCCAATTTATTAGAATTTCTTTTATCAAACAAAATAAATTTAAGATGCCGGAAGCCGTCTCTTACTGTGCGAAGATGAGGCTTGCCGGAGCGTCTGTCGCATCTCAGCGGTGTCGGAACCTGCACAATTTTTTCTCCGCTTTGTGCAAACCTTGCAATCATTTCGGTTGCAAATTCCATACCGGGACAGACAAGATTTAGTTTTAATGCGGTTTCTCTGTCAAAGCCACGCAATCCGCAATGAAAATCACGGATGTCCGTCTTAAACCGCCAACGTGCAAGTGCCGAAAGAAACGGGATACCCCATTTGTGACTGAAAGACATTGCACCTTTTTCTATTCCGCCCTTGAAACGGTCTCCCATAACGAGCTTTGCACCACGCCTTAATTCCTGCACAAACAAATCGGGATGTGCAAAATCATAGCTTCCGTCACAATCGCCCATTATGATATATTTTCCTTTTGCAGCTTTAATACCGCCTATGAGTGCCGAGCCGTAACCTTTTATTTTCACATTTGCTACTCTCGCACCATTTTTTATTGCAATTTCTGCCGAGTTATCAATTGAGCCGTTGTCGGCAATTAAAATCTCCGCATCAAGCCTTAATCTTTCTATGGCACTATTGGCTTCGTTTATTGCAAATTCCAATGTTTCCGATTCATTAAGGCACGGCATTAAGAATGTAAATTCCATCATTTCCGCCTCCGTTTCTTGTGAGGCAGTTCAATGTTCAGCCACATTGCCGCAAGCAGAGCAAATATAGGCGTTACAAGTGCCCTGTATGTAAAGAAGCAATGTAGGTATGAGTGATTGTTAAGTGCAAGACATCTTATCAGAACAACTGCACCGAGTACAATCAAAATTATTGTTGCCTCCGATTTTTTATCCTTGCCCCTGAACAGATACCATACAGACAGTAAAATCAGAACCAAAAATATAATTCCGAGTGCCGTCCGTCCTGCATCAACTCTAATTTCACTCCCAAATAGCATTGACAGATTTGCCGCAACGGCTGAAAGAATTGATTTTGGCTTATCGGCGTACATTTCCACTTTATTTCCCATACGCTCTGCGACAGAGGAAAGAGCCATTTCAAATGCGTTGGTATTTGTTACCATACTTGCGATAAGCCATTTAACTATAAAGGCTCCGCCGTATGAAAGCACCCAACATATTCCGCATTTCAGGAGCAGAAGCAAATTTTCCTTTAAGCTGCCGAGCCTGTTCTCTTTTGTTCTGACTGCAATCACAAGAGCGAGTGGAAGCAGGATGGTTACCGTTTCGGTTGTGAGAAAGTCGAAAAAGGCAACTGCCGTTCCGCTTATGACACTTAATACCGTCAGCCATTTCTCGCCTCGTCTTTCCAAAGCGAGAAATAATGGAATAAGCATAAAAGCAAGGATAAATGACGGTTGGTATTCCATACTCAGCCTGATATTCCAAATCTGCACCGCCGCAAGGGATAAAGCAAGCATTATCGCCAAATCCCAATGCTTATTTTTTGCAAGGATAAAAAGCGATAGCCCGACAAGAAGCAGAAAGCTAATAAATCCGATTAGTTTCACACCCTCAACATCGGTAAATAGATGTCCAAGCCGTATAAACATTGCTGTTCCGTGCCAGTAGCGTGTGTAGTCTTTGTTTGGCTCTGTGCCTTGCGTTACTGAAAGATACAGACCTGCATTTTCGCCAAGCTCTCCGCCATCATAATAATTTGTACGGATTGAAGATATAAGCGGATTGCCCTTACCCATATTCCACGAAACATTAAGCCAAATGGAATCCGCATAGTGGTCTGCAACGGAATTGAGCTTATCACCGTTTGTAAATTCAAAGGCGGTTCGCTCTTTATAGGCAAGTGCACTCTTTTCCATATTGTCCCGAATCATATCATTGGGTATCAGTGCAGACAGAAACAGAAGCAGCCACAACAGAAACAGTACGACAGCAAAAACTGCGGTATGCTTTGCCGCACTGCACAAAAATTTTCTTATCAAGGAACCACCCCCCTAAAACACAATATCTATATAAAGAAAAGTACATAACTATTTGCTTTATTTTACCATATTTATATATACTTTTGTTGCCTTGCACTAATTTTGACAGTTTTTGCACTAATTTTATTCGGGTGTATAAAATTTTCCTTTCAACTTTACTTCAAAAGTAACGAAATTTATTAAAATGCTCCCGAAATATCGACAAATCGCAATTTTTGTGTTAGAATATATAATGTATGTAAAAGTGTGAGGTGAATGAATTGAAGCTTGCAATATGTGATGATGAGCGTATATGCCGTGAGGAGCTTATTAAGCTTTTAAATGAATATATTGCTGTAAATCCCGGAAAGGATATTTCTTTTTCGGAGTTTTCCAATGCTGATAATATTTTAGACTCATCTTCAGCACTTGATTTTGATATTTACATCCTTGACATCGTAATGCCGGGTTTAAGCGGCATTGAGCTTGGTAAAACACTTCGCAGCATGGGTTCAAAGGGCAAAATCATATACCTTACCTCAAGCGAAGAATTTGCGGTTGATTCTTATAAGGTTAAGGCTGCAAATTACATACTGAAGCCTGTCTGCAAGGATGAGCTTTTTACGACACTTGATGATATAATTTCAGAGATTTCGGAAAACGAAGAAAAAAGTCTTATCGTAAAAACAGCCGACAGCATTACAAGAGTTACTTATAACAGTATTTTATACGCAGAGCTTGTCAAAAAATCGGTAGTATATC
>JAFQBA010000104.1 GCA_017416845.1 Clostridia bacterium | reverse complement strand
GACCTCAAACGGATGAATTTTTGAGTAGCTTTTGGTGCGAAGGACGCAGGAAGGCTACTCGCCTTTCAAGGACGACAAGCCAAAAGATACCGAAAATTCACCGTTTGAGGCGTCTTCAGTGTTGGTTGTTAAGGCTAACATTCAGTTTTTTGTTGTTCTTAATAAAGTGCAAAAATACTCAACGAAATTGTATATCTCGGAAAGCTCCGCTTCCTTGTGTTCACATCTCCAAATTCGTGCATAACCCTCAAACCAGATTTCAAGCTGTCTTGCAAGCTCGTCATTTGGCATAACGGGATATTTTTGCGCACATTTAAGTGCAACAATAAGCTCCGATGCCCTCACTGCACTCATGATGGCTTCTTTTGTTTCATTCATTTTAAGCGATGCAATAACTCTTTCAAGCTCGCAAAGCTTTTTGTAATCGTCACAAAGAGACTTTTCGGGCTCTTTTATTTTTTCGCTAATCTCATCGGCAGATTTTGCTGTAAGTCTTATATTTATTTCATCACGAAGCCGTCCGAGGCTAAAGTGAATGTTTGTGCTGATTTCTTTTAACACCGTAAGAACATTTTCGTTACCGTATTCAAGATATGAAACAAATCTGTCAAATTCTTCGATATTTTTGTTTCCGTCCATATTCCAGCTCACAGCACCGCCATAGGCAAGAAGCGGATAGCGAAGCTCGGGCGGACACGTGTGTCCGGCATCGCCCCAGTCTGTAACAAGAAAGCCTTCAACATCATATTCCTTTTTTATATTTGCCATTGCCAGCATATTTTCAAAGGCAGGATAACCGTTTTCACTGTGATAGTTGGGAATAAAGGTTGCCGCCGAAGATATCCACGGACAAAGATAGTTTTTCATTGACGAGGTAAGATTTGCTTTATATCTTTCCTCTCTCACAGGATAGTGATATTCCCACACAAGGCATATGGCATCGTCGGGAAGCTGACTTGCAAGCTCCATGTGATTTCTTATGATATCTCCCCAAAACATTACTGTTTTGCCCTGCTCTTTAACAAATTTGCAAAGCTCATTCAGATAATTTACATACATTTGCCCTTCGCCTATTCTTTCGGCAAGAGCCTTGCTTCTGCCTTTTCCCATATCAAAGGTTTCGTCACAGCAAAGGTTAAATTTGTTGCTTGAAAAAAGCGGCATAACCTGAGAGAGCATTTCCTTTATAAGCTCAATACTTTCCGGGTTTGATGCATCAATTGTATGATGAAGATGTCGTTCAAGCCATTTGTGCTGAGTTGGAACATAGCCTCCAAGCTCTGCATATTCATTGAAGCTTTTTGACTGAAGAAGTCCAAAAAGATGACCGAAGGTTGAAAACGAGGGCACAAGCTCAATGTATCTTTCCTTGCAGTAGTCATCAAGCTCCAGGATTTCCTCTGCAGTTAAATAGCCTTGATTGGTGTATATTTCTTCGAAACCGGTCCATGCAAAGGTGTGTTCAATATAGAGCTGAAAGCTCGAATATTTGTAGAAAGCAAGCTTATCTGCAAATTTTTTGATGCCGTCAAGCGTCGGTACTCTGCCTCTTGAAATGTCCAGATAATAGCCTCTGTCATCATAGTCGGGATTGTCGGATATTTCAAGATAAGGAACATTAACACCCGATTGGATAAATATTTGTCTGAGAGTCTGAATTCCGTAGAAAAGACCTTGTTCACTGTGACCCTTAACCACTATTCCCGATTCATCAACGCAGATGTCGTAACTCTGCTTTCCCTTTTCTTCAAAAGTGAGATAAATTCCGCCTTTTTGGGAGCTAAGAGGTTTTACTATGGTTATTTCGCCGCATCCTGCTTCTGCCATTGTCTTTTTAAGCTCTTTTGCGGCAACAAAAATATTGTGACCGCAGTTTTTGTCAATGGTGATGACACCTTGATAGATGTAGAAGCTTCCGCTTTTTATTTCCATTTGCTTGGGTTGAGGTATTATGTGCATATTTATGACTCCTTTCTTATTCATGTCCTCATAATAGCACATTGTTTTTTTAGTGTAAATTCAAAAACGGTCAAAATAATGTTTGATTTTGGACATTGTTCAGATAAAAAATGTTTTTCACCTCCGATTATTCAAATAACCGTTAAAAACAACTCTGAACTTTATCCCTTTTGATATTCCCGGACAAAACACAGCAGGTGATTGAATTATTTGACTATAATGTTGGTGGTTGGGACTACCTATAAAACATCAATATGCTCACCGTTTAACGCCTTGTTCATGCTTCTGACTGCACAAAACTTACCGCACATAGAACAGCTTTCCTCAATTTCGGGTTTTCTGTCATCACGGATTTTCTTTGCAGTTTCGGGATCAATGGAGCATTCCCATTGCTTTTCCCAGTCAAAGTTTCTTCTGGCATCTGCCATTTTGTCGTCAATATCCCTTGCGTGAGGAATTTTTTTTGCAATGTCAGCCGCATGTGCCGCAATTTTTGAGGCTATAATGCCTTGTTTTACATCATCTACATTTGGAAGAGCCAAATGTTCGGCAGGAGTCACATAGCAAAGGAACGCCGCACCGGCTGAGGCTGCCACCGCTCCGCCGATTGCAGAAGTTATATGGTCATAGCCGGGAGCAATGTCTGTTACAATGGGGCCCAGCACATAAAATGGTGCGCCCATACAGATTGTCTGCTGAAGCTTCATGTTTGCTTCAATCTGATCTAAAGGCATGTGACCCGGGCCTTCCACCATAACCTGAACATCCTTTTCCCATGCACGTTTTGTAAGCTCGCCAAGTCTCACGAGCTCTTCTATCTGACAAACATCACTTGCATCTGCCAGACATCCGGGACGGCAGGCATCTCCGAGGGAAATGGTGACATCATATTCACGGCAGATGTCGAGTATTTCATCGTAATATTCATAAAACGGATTTTCTTCACCTGTCATGCTCATCCAGGCAAACACCAAAGAACCGCCGCGGGATACGATATTCATTTTTCTCTTGTGGTTTTTTATTTGTTCTATGGTCTTTCTTGTGATACCGCAGTGGATGGTTACAAAGTCAACCCCATCCTCGGCATGAAGTCTTATAACATCAATGAAATCCTTTGCGGTGAGCGTGTCCAGATCTCTTTGATAGTGAATTACGCTGTCATATACGGGAACAGTTCCTATCATTGCCGGGCACTCACTTGTCAGCTTTCGTCTGAAAGGCTGAGTGTTACCGTGAGAAGATAAGTCCATAATTGCTTCTGCTCCCATATTTACTGCCGCCATAACCTTTTCCATTTCAATGTTATAATCTTTGCAGTCTTTGGATACTCCGAGATTCACATTAATTTTTGTGCGAAGCATTGAGCCTACACCGTTTGGATCTATACAAGTATGTAATTTATTAGCACAAATTGCGACTTGCCCCTTTGCAACAAGTTCTCTTATTTCTTCCGGTGTTTTATATTCCTTTTCTGCCACTGCTTTCATTTCAGGGGTTATGATACCTCTTTTTGCGGCATCCATTTGTGTCGTATAATTTCTCATTCTATCAGTTCCTTTCAACCAATGTCGTCAACTCAACGCTCAATATCTTTCTTTTGTCATGTTGAGCGAAGCCGTAGGCGAAGTCGAAATATCTGAAAATAAGATCCTTCGATTACGCTATCGCTTCACTCAGGATGACATTGCCCTTCGTTCGGGTATTTTTCTTTGATAAAATCCGATGTAAGATTAGCCTTAACAACCAACACTGAAGACGCCTCAAACGGTGAATTTTCGGTATCTTTTGGCTTGTCGTCCTTGAAAGGCGAGTAATATTTCCGAGTATTTTAACGACGAGTGAGGCGAAATTTATATTTTAAAACCGCCTTTAGTGTCGGTCGTTAAGGCTAAAATTATGCATAAGCGGCCCCGAGCCCTGTCCCAAATTGAGTCCGGCAGAGAGAGCACCCGAAATATATTCCTTTGCCCTTTCTACCGCCTCGGTAAGTGCATAGCCTTTTGCAAGGTTTGATGCTATGGCAGCGGACAGTGTACATCCTGTACCATGCGTGTTGGGATTGTCTATTCGTCTGCCTTCAAACCAACGATATTCTCCATCTGCATATAAAAGGTCGTTGGCATCATTAATACTGTGACCGCCTTTCAAAAGAACAGCACAACCATATTTATCACCTATGATTTTTGCGCCGTAAAACATATCGTCTTTACTTTTAATGACAGTTCCCGACAAAGCCTCTGCCTCCGGTATGTTGGGGGTAACGAGGGTTGCTATGGGAAATAGTTTTTGGGTAAGTGCGGCGATTGCTTCTGTTTTAATAAGAGCCATTCCGCTTGATGCAACCATAACGGGATCTGCAACAATGTTTTTAGCTCCGTAAAATCTCAGCCTGTCTGCAATTACGCTTATCAGTTCACCAGATGATACCATACCGATTTTGACGCTATCGGGGAAAATGTCCTCAAATACCGCATCCAATTGTTGTTTGAGAAAATCGGGTTCGGTTTCCCGAATTGCTCTTACGCCGGTTGTGTTCTGTGCGGTCAGTGCCGTTATTGCACTCATGGCATAAACCCCATTCATTGTCATTGTTTTAATATCTGCCTGAATGCCTGCACCTCCGCTTGAGTCACTTCCTGCAATGGTCAATACTGTTTTCATTTTCGTTTCAATTCCTTCGCTATTTTAAGAAGAGTTTCGGCTTCGCCCTTGGGGTCATCTGCCTTCATAATTGCAGAAACCACGCAAATGCCTGCAATATCAATCCCTTCAAGGACATGTGTATTGTTTTTGTTCAGTCCGCCTATGGCATTTACGGGAATCGGCACTGCTTTGCATATTGCATCAAGGGTTTCGGTTGACGTGAGAACGGTTTTAACCTTTGTTGTGGTCGGATAAATTGCACCTACGCCAAGATAATCTGCACCCTGACTGTATGCTTCAAGAGCCTGCGGAACTGTTTTGGTTGTTGCTCCGATAATAAAATCATCGCCAAGGATTTTTCTTGCAATATCTATGGGCATATCACTTTGCCCGAGATGAACACCCTCTGCCCCCATGCCGAGTGCAACATCCACTCTGTCGTCAATGATGAGGGGTACGTTATATTTTTTTGTAAGTGTGTGTACCTTTCGGGCAAGAGAAATATATTCTCTTGTGGTTTTGTCTTTTTCCCGAAGCTGCACTATTGTTGCCCCGCCTTTTAAGGCTTCTTCGGTTCTTCTTAAAAATTCTTCTTCACCGAATCCGGTGCTGTCTGTTATAAAATAAAGTGTTGTATCAAAATCTCTCATCTTCTTTTTCTCCTACACATAAAGATAGTCATTCAAAACGGGCTGCAGACCTTCATCCGAAATGTCTTTATACATTTTGTCAAGACTTCTGTTATCGTCAATCTCAAACTGTTCATCGCCCTGAACCTCGTCTGTTTCTTTGCCGTTATATTTGCTTTCGTGGTCGCCAATCCCGGTAGAAACCCCTGCCGACACCTTTGTTGCGGCAATTTTTACAATGCCGTTTCTGAATTCTGCACTTTCACGGGAAGATACCGTAATACCCACAAAGGGTAAGAAGATACGGTATGCACAGATTATCTGACAAAGCTGTTTTTCATGAACGTCCAATGGATTGATTTTATCGTTATTGATAATCGGTCTGAGTCTGGGGCATGACAGAGACATTTCTGCGTGAGGGTATTTTCGTTGAAGATAGTACACGTGAAGCCCGCTTGCCAAAGCGTCCTTCCTGAAATCCGAAAGTCCCAAAAGGGCGGAAAATGCCACACCTCTCATGCCGCCCATAAGTGCCCGTTCCTGTGCATCAAAACGGTAAGGCCACACACGCTTGTGACCGAGAAGGTGAAGCTGTTCATATTTATCTGTATCATAGGTTTCCTGAAATACAGTCACATAGTCGGCTCCGCATTCATGAAGGTACTTATATTCATCGGTATTGACAGGATATATTTCAAGTCCTACCATACGAAAGTACTTTCTTGCAAGTTTGCAAGCTTCACCGATATAATCTATGTCACTGTGAGCACGGCTCTCGCCTGTAAGAATCAGTATTTCTTCCATTCCGCTGTCTGCAATAACCTTCATTTCTTTTTCAATTTGCTCCGGAGAAAGCTTCATTCGGTTAATGTGGTTATAGCAATTAAAACCACAATACACGCAGTAATTCTCACAGTAATTTGCTATGTATAAGGGTGTAAAAAGATATACTGTATTTCCGAAATGCTTGCTTGTTTCAAGTCTCGCTCTCTGTGCCATTTGTTCCAAAAACGGCTCTGCCGCAGGAGAAAGCAGTGCCTTGAAATCGTCTATGGTACATTTTTCATGGTCTAATGCCGCTTTTACGTCTTTAGCAGTGTATTTTGAGTAGTCAAAAGAATTCATCTGCTCCATTACATTTTTGCAAACATCCGATTCTATTTTCTCCATACCCGGCAAATATTCCATGTGATTTTTTCGTGAAGATGGATCGGTTTCTATCAGATGCTTTTTTGCAAGTGCTTCCAAAGATAAATGCTCTGAATCCACAAAAAATTGATTTTCCATTTTTCATCCCCCTTAATCACGCAAAAATCCCGTTAAAGGATCGGATGCGGAGGCACCTCGGCTAAGCACCCTGCCAAGACCCGAAAGATATGCTTTTCTGCCTGCTTCAATTGCCTGACGAAAGGCAGATGCCATAAGAGGAAGATTGCCTGCGGTGGCAAGTGCCGTGTTTGCCATGATAGCCGCCGCTCCCATTTCCATTGCTTCGCAAGCCTGTGACGGCTTGCCAATACCTGCATCAACAATAATCGGAAGGTCAATTTCGTCAATAAGAATCTGAATAAAATCCTTTGTTGCAAGACCTTTATTCGACCCTATGGGAGATGCAAGAGGCATTATGGTTGCGGCGCCGGCATTTACCAAATCACGGGCAACATTCAAATCCGGGTACATATACGGCATAACAATAAATCCGTCATTTGCAAGAATTTCCGTTGCTCTGATTGTTTCCTGATTATCCGGAAGAAGATACTTTGAATCGCGCATAATTTCAATTTTTACAAAATTACCGCACCCAAGCTCACGGGCAAGCCTTGCAATTCTCACTGCTTCCTCGGCATTTCTTGCTCCGCTTGTGTTGGGGAGAAGTGTAATTCCTTTTGGAATATAATCCAAAATGTTTTCCTGTTCCTTTGTGTTTGCACGGCGGACAGCAAGCGTTATAATCTCCGCTCCTGCATCCTTTACGGCAGCTTCAATCAGATTAAGAGAATATTTTCCCGATCCCAAAATAAAACGGGAATTAAATTCGTGACCTCCGATAACAAGTTTGTCATTGTTCATTTTCATTTCCTTCTTTCCATTCTTCTGCTATAATTCTTAAAACCGTATGTGCCTGATGTGCGGCACACAGCATAACCCGTGGTGATAAAAGACCGATTCCGTCTTTTATATCGCTCACTTCATCACCGCAAAGATAAAACCTTTTTGAAATTTTTCTTGTTTTTATAAGGTTGGCACTATCCAAGCCTGCCATTCCCGATGCGGCAACAATGTATTTTTCACACATTTTTTCCAAAACAAAATTTGTCAGCATTGCTTTACATTCCGGGTTGTCAAAAGCTTCACAGACAATATCTGCATCTGAAAGCACACTCATTGCATTGTTTTCATTAAGATAAACATTGTGTATTTCCGTTACAATATACGGATTTATTTCTTTCAAATTATCCTGCAGGGCTTCGGTCTTTCTCATTCCGATTTGATTTGCCTTGTACTGCTGACGGTGCAGATTTGTTATATCCACCTTGTCAAAATCAATGAGGATCAGTTTCCCTATGCCCAAGCGGGCAAGCGCTATGGCTATGTTTGAGCCGAGACCGCCAAGACCGCATATGGCAACGGTTGCAAGTGATATTTTCTTTTGAAACCCGATGCCGTGTCGGTCATTTAAAGCCTTCATCCATTCTTCTTTAGTCGGTATCATATCAACCACCTCCCACAAAGCTTACAACCTCAACGCTGTCGCCATCCTTAAAAACGGTATTTGCATACTGTGATTTTGGAACAATTTCGCCATTGACTTCCACAGCAACACGCTTTAAGTCGTAGCCTGCAAAATCAAGATATTCCGCAACAGTTTTGCCGCCAATATCCACATCTTCTCCGTTAATTCTTACCACCAAAATCACCTCCAAAAGCAGGCTGTGCCTGCCCCCCATATCGCGAGCACTGTTTTCTTAACATCTCATCTCGCGAACAAAACAAAATGCAATTTTTTATACAAAAAAGGAGCTACCGATTTGGTAACTCCTAAAAATACATAGATTATATGACATTCCCAAAGCTATTGTTCAGGCATCCCTACGTTGGCATTATCCAAATCAGGTTCTCGGTCGAAGGTTATACCTTCCTCTCAGCCTGTAACACAAGCTCCCGTTTTTATTTTTTTACAGTATAACACGTTTGCTAAAAAATTGCAAGTGTTTTTCTTTTTTGCTTTATATAATACGGAATCATAACAAACAAAAGTGCGGCAAGCCATGCAAGGGGTTCTGTCCAATAAAGCACTCCGACTCCTGCAAAGCCAAAGACAATTTTTGCCATGCCTGCACGCACAAAAAGCTCACCGAATCCCGAAATGAGTGACCATGTGGAATTGCCTGCCGACTGCAAAACACTTCGATATACGTATATGAGATACAAAACAGGCAAGCACAAAGCCATAATCATGAGATATTTCTCGGCAATATCAAGTGCTTCAAAGGCGCCCGGCTCCGATGTATCCAAAAACAGCATAAGCAAAAATCTTCCCAAAACAAAAACAACAAGCATTATCACAAGAGATGCCGCCAAAGAAAGCAAAATTGCAGTTTTCATTCCTCTTTTTATGCGTAATTCGTTTTTGGCACCAAAGTTCTGGGCAAAATATGTTGAAAAGGCAGTGCCTAAAGATATGGCAGAGCTTTCCAAAAGACCGTAGAGCTTGTTTGTTGCTGTAAAACCTGCCACAAACATGCTTCCTTGGCTATTTACCGTAGACTGCAACACAATTCCGCCCAAATTTATTATCATATATTGCGCCGCAAGCGGCAACGCAAATGCAAGAAGTTTTCTTATGAGCTTCCCGTCAGGCTTCCACATTTCTTTTGAAATGTTTATGTAATCGGATTTTGCAAGCACGGCAAAGCAATATAAAAACGAGAAAAGCTGTGATATAACCGATGCAAAAGCCGCACCGAATATTCCCCAATTAAACCATACAACAAACAGCAAATCGAGACCCACGTTCAAAACAGCCGAAATAATCATTGCCACAAGGGGAGTTTTGCCGTCGCCCACAGCACGCAAAATTGCCGATGCCATGTTGTAGGCGCAAACAATGACCGTACCCGATATCATGGTGTTAAGATAAGTTGCCGAACCGTCTGTTATGTCGCCCGGAGTGCCGAGCAGATTAAGAACCGGTCTCACGGCAAAAAGCCCCGCCACGGTTAAAATCACGCCGAAAAAAGCACAAAGCTCTGTTGACATTGCAACAACTCGGTTCATATCGGTCATGTTTTTTTCACCGAAGTGCCTGGAAACAAACATCGAAAAGCCCTGAGTGAGCATCATAACCGTCCAAAGCACCATCCAATATACCCAGTCTGCGGCACCCACCGAAGCGAGCGCCTTTACGCCAATGCCCCTTCCGACAATTGCCGCATCGGCAATCATGTAGAGCTGTTGACCCAAGTTTGTTAAAATAAGCGGCAGGGCAAAGTTTAAAATGAGTTTAAGGGGTTTGCCCTTTGTCATGTCTGTTGTTTTTGCCATAAAAATCTCCCTTGGTATAAATCATTGTTGAAGTTTTTTGACTCTTTTATAGTTAATCCAAAACAGCCCAACTACCATTGCCAGTGTAAGAATCCATGTTACGGGATAAACAAGATACAGTGACCTTATTGTACCAAAGTGTCTGAAAATCGTAACAACCCAAATCATCCTGACCACACAAACACCGAAAACTGTTGCAATCATGGGCTGAACAGATTTGCCCATGCCTCTTAAAACCGAGCTTGTTATGGTCATGGCAGAACCGATGCAATGGGGCAACAAAACCCACATAAGTCTTTCACAACCTGCCGCAACCGCCTCGGGATTGTCGGTGATAAAAATCGAAATTACATTTTCTCTGAAGGGAATAATTATTGCCGCAACAAGTGCTACAATGGCAAATCCCGAAAGATTAGCCTGCCAGAACACTGTTTTAAGTCTGTCATATTTTTTTGCACCCATATTCTGACCCGAAAATGTTATTGCGGTTTGGGAAAAACCTTCGGAAACAAATGCCGCATAGCTATCCACCGAAGCCGCCGCACCGTTGCCGGCAACCATGGCAGAACCAAAGGAGTTGATTGATGACTGAAGCACGACATTTGATATGGAAAACATTCCGCTCTGAATGCCTGCGGGAACTCCGAGGGCAAGAATGCGTTTGAATTCTTTAAATGAAATGCGTATATTTCGGGGAAAGATTCTGCACACATGGTGACTGTGAATCAGAGTGTATAAAACAAGAGACGAAGCAATAACATTTGACGCAACCGTTGCTATCGCAACACCATCGGAATCCATTCCCAGACCGAGAACCATCACAAGGTTAAGAATTACATTTGCAATTCCGCCCGTGGCAAGGAAGATAAGCGGTCTTTTTGTATCACCCACAGTTCTTAAAATTGCACTCCCGTAGTTATAGAGAAGTAAAAACGGTGCACCCGCAAAATATATGCGCATATATTTTACGGCATAATCAATGTTTTCTTTCGGTGTACCCATAAGCTTTAACAGGGGTTTTGATAAAGCTATTCCCAAAATGCCGAGAAACACACCGCCAAGAAGGGCAGTTGCAATTGCTGTGTGAGCTAACCTTCCTGCTTTTTGCTCGTCCTTTGCACCAATTGCCTGAGATATGGAAACAGTGGCACCAATGGACAAACCACCGAAAATGCATATTATCAGATTGATAAGTGATGAGCAGGCACTCACTCCACCAAGAGCTTCGGAGCTTGCTCCGCGCCCGACCACAATGGTGTCTGCAGTGTTAAAGGTTTGCTGAAGTATGCCGGAGAGAATTATGGGAATTGCAAAGCTGAATATTTTTCCAAGCATTGGACCCGATGTTACATCCAGACTTCTTCTTTGGTTTGAATTTTTAAACATGGCCATTATCTCCATTCATATTTTAAATGAACACTAAATTATATTATATCATATATGAGCAATAATGTCCAGCTTTGAAAAGGTGTTAAACACTTTTCACGCTTTTATGTGTCATTTTCTGTGAATTATTTTTTCCTCTCTTTACAACATCTGCCAATTGTGATATAGTGTCTTAAACGTTAATTACACGGAGGTTAAAGAATATGAAAATAAATGACATAAAGATTCCGACTCCATTTCAGTTTTCCATGGATGACATTGGCTGGATAGAGGGCAGAGTACCCTATTGGGACGGTTTTCAGCCCACAAGAACAGGCATTCCGCGCCGTCATACTCTCAAAGATTATCAGGTTATCGAAGAGCTTGGAAAAGCCATAAACATGAAAATATGCGGTATGTTTGTTATTGGGGACTGGGACAGAAAAGGAATTTTGAAAGATGTTCCCTATGCAACAAAGCTCGGAAAAAATTGGGAAGGTTCTCCATATGTTGATGTTAAAGAGGAAGAAGAAATCCGCGATTTTATAAATTCATGTAAGTTTTTTGAGATGTCGGTTCACGGTCTCATGCACGAATGCTGGGATGAAAATGGTGAGTGTATGAGTGCGGAGTTTGTTCCGCCAAGAGACTTTAAATTGGACAACGAAAAAATTCCTGCTCCCGAGTGGTATATGCGTGCTCATCTTGATGCGTTTTTTGAAATATTCAACGACTGGGGCTTCACTCACGTTCCCAGAGCCTTCACCTGCCCGGGACATTGCTTTGATGCATGGAAGGACGGTTCCTTTACAAAAATTCTGAAGGACTACGGCATAAAATTCTGGCAGGAACCCTACATAACCCACACAATTTATGAAAACAATGTTATGCTCAACAAAATGCCCGGTTGGATTGCTTTTTGGGAGGCATATGACCTTAATCCCGATAAGCTAAAGTTATATGATGAAGATACAGCCGGCATCATTTGTGCCCATTGGCCGAACTTTTTGAGACTTGACCCCGATCTCAACTTTGACAACATTCCAAAGTGGAAAGCATATTTTGACCGCCAGTCAAATGTTTTTGGGGTTATCATTTCAAGAGATGTTGCTTTTGCTCATCATCAGTTGCTCTACAAGAATAATTGCCAACTATCCGAAGAGGACGGCAAAATTAAAATTGATTTTACAAAAGCTGACGAAATCGCTCCAAAAGACTTTGATGCTCCGCTTTATATCAGCGTAAAAAAGGACTCCATGCCCTTTGAATGTGAAGGCGGAATCATGAAAGAATTTGAAACCAAAAACGATTTTATCAGTTATGAAATTAAACGAAACGGAAAAAATGATGTGTTCTTAAAAACAAGTACACCTATAGGGGTATAAAAAGCTCTGTATTATCCGCTTTAACAACATTGAGACAGAACTCCCCGAATGTCTGAAGAATAAATAATAAAAACGGCGAGGCATGAATTTTATCAATAATGCTCTGATAAATTTCATGCTTCGCCGTTTTGTTGCGGAGAATTGTGTGAAAGCTTGATTGGTGAATTGGAGTTTGTCGAGCTGTTTCGAATGTTAGATTTGTAGGGAACGGGCTTGCTCGTTCCGTTTTGTTTTGTCGGCAGGAGCAAGCCCCTGCCCTACAATCGCTTATTTTTATATAATCAACAAATTGGAGTTTATCAAACTGTTTAACACAAAGACGTTGTCATAGATTTACTATTGAAATCATTGCTCCTCTTCCTTTACCGTCTTTGAGTGTGACGGTGTATGTTATATACAATTTGCCGTCAGATTCCCATGCACACGGATAATGCCACATCATTCCGTTTTCAAAATTCGGATTGTCGCCGTCTTGAATAACAATTGCTTTATTAAAATTGATTGTGTTTTTTTCGGAGAGGAATAAAACAAGTTTTTTTCTGCCTAAATACACATTACCTATGATGTATGCTCTTCCGTCGGAAAGATTGCCTGAATATATTTTTGAAGGATATATGGGTATATCGAATGCAAAAGGACCTGAAAATGATTCTCCGAAATCGTCTGATATATACATTAAAGGAACTTTGTATATGTCATTTCTTGAAAAAATATATAGTTTGCCATTACATAATATGGGACTGATTTCCGGATAGATTTGCTCAGAACCGTCGGGAAGCTTACCGTCCTTTGTTATTTTAACAAGTCGCCATTCAGAGTCAATTTTGCCGCTGTCAGAAATCAAAGCAGCCGGTGTTGTCGGAAATCCGTCAGGTTTACCGACACGGCCTGTAAGCATAAGCTTTCCGTTTGGCAAAGCAACTACGTTTGTATTGAGTTTAAAAGGAATCGGAAGAGAGCGTACAAACTCAAAATTCATGATTTCCTTGTTGAATTTCAAAATTTCAATCGATCTCATATAATCGGCTGCAACCATTTTGTTTACAAGCATATAAAGATTGCCGTCAGAAATGCCGAAAACAGGAGGGCAATAAAGAAATATTCCGTCAGGGTCATCAATTGCAGTTTGTGTTTCGGACCAGTTTTTACCGCCGTCTTTAGATATGGAAAATCTGATTGGGGTTCTTCCGCTGAGTTCGACACGTTCGCAATTATACCATGCGGCAAAAAGCATGCCTTCATATTCTATAATGACAGATTCATGTAAAAATGAATACTTCTCATCGGGCATTTTAACCGGATAAAACTCAATTGTGTCGTCTCTTTTCAAATTGCTTGCATCAATTTTTTCATCAAGAAGACTAAAACCCGGGAGTGATGAATGAAAGATTATATCCTTGTCCGTACATTCTTTAAAAAGCGGATTATCTTTGTAATATTCATTTTTCATTAATTTTCGGTATTCAACCGGTGAAGTTTTCATTTCTCTTTTAAAGATTTTGGAAAAATACGGAGCGGTGGAATAATTGCACCGCTGAGCAATCTCTGCTATATTAAAATCTGTTTCCGTTAATAATTTTTTTGCATTTTCAAGCTTGAGATTATTTCTGTATTCAACGATTGTCTTTCCGGTTACTTTTTTAAACAAATGAATCATATAATATAAACTTATATGAAAATGTTCTGATATATCTTTGTCTGAAATTTCATTGTCCAAATTGTCTTCTATATATTTTTTAATTTCGTCTGCATATTTACTGTTATCAGTATTTTCCGTGTTAAGACTGCGTATGAATTCGATTATTTCAAGCACTGCCGCCTCTTTGTTTTCTTTGGCCAAAGAATCAAGCTTATCAAACAGTTTGTCAAGTTTTATGCGGTTTTGTGCTTCCATGTTTATGCAGTTAAGTTCAAAATGCTCAAAAAGATGATTTGCAACTTCATAAGTGGGCTTGTCATGCAGCAGTGCAGCAAATTCACTGTCCGTTAATAATACATTTTTATCTGTCATATGATCACCTCACCTTAATTATATAATTGCACCATATTCGTGTAAATAACAAAATTGCTGTGTTTTGATATAAAATAGCAAAACCCACATTCCGCAAATGGGAAGTGGGTTTTTGAGCTGTCAGCCGTTGGAGAATTAAATTTCTAAAATTTATTTTCTTTTGTAGGTCTCATAGCTTACGCCCTGCGCTCCGTCAAAGGGAAAAAAGCACTGAAGGAGCAAAGTGTCATCGTCTGTAAGGGTTGCATAATATTCTTCCTCGGCATCAAAATCGCTTTCAATCATAACAAATTCAACACTCCAATCATCGTTTCCGCAACCTTCGTATAGAGCAATATCCTGATATTTAAGCTCTGCATCAAAGGTTTTGGTTTCATCATTGAGTGTATGGCTATAGTGTGCGCCGGCGGCATCTATTGTGAGCCCGGTTGTATATCCTGCTTCTTCGGCAGTGTATTCATATCCGTCTGTTTCACCGCTCACCAATTCCCATTCGCCCTCTAAAACCGACACATCGAAATCCGGCTTTGGTTCAAGAGCTTTTTTTACAATATCCTCATCAAGCTTGTCAAAGGTAGTTGCTTCAAGCTTTAATGTGCCTTTCGAAAAATCTTCTTCAAGCGCCCAAAATTCATCAATGGTTATATCAAGCTCTTCGGATTCTTCGGGAAAAAGCACCCCTGTTGTATTATAAAAAATTTTAATTATTTCAGGATTTTCATCGTCGGGATATGTATAATAGAACTCGTTACACACAAGCTCATTATCATCGGAAATGTGATAAAGACCAAATTCCGAATATGCAGCACCGCTTGAGCCCTGATGGAAAAAGCATCCGTCTTCTTTAAGGGAATACGAATTTCTGCTCCAGCCATCTAAAACAACCTCAGGACTGCCATCTGTAATTGCATAAACAGTGTATATTTCATTGTTTGTAAAAGCATTTTTGTCTTTATCAAAAACACCTATCAAAAGCTCGTTGACATCATCACCGTTTAAATCCATAAAGGCATATCCTATGTGAGAAAGTGCATCGTCACCGAGGGCAAGAGCTGCATCCCATATTCCTTCAAACCCGTAGCCGGGATATTTTTCGCTATCGAAATTTATAAGATATTCATATGTGTCTGCCAGCACTTCTTCATATAATGAAATAACGGATTTATCTTCTGTTTGTACAGGTTCAGGCGCTGATTGCACAGATACATCCTTTGTTTTTGATTCATTCTTTTCGCTACATCCCAACATAATAAAACTAAGCACAATAGTCAACCCGAAAATAAATATACGTTTTTTCATTTTCGATTTCTCCTTTAATATTAACGACCAACACCAAAGGGGTTGGTCGTTAATGTTAACCTTTGCAACCACGTTTAACGTTGGCTGCAGAAGCTGATTTATACATTGTATACAGCGATTTTATGTTTAAATTCTTAATGTCATCAGCCGAGAGTGTTATTTTGTTGCTTCAAGATCAAGATTGGTAGAACCTGCAGCACTGAGAACCCACTTGTCGCCGTTATCTGCAAACGAAAGCAAGAGCTGTGCGGTTTCGTCGTCTACTGCTTTCCAAATGTATTCTCTGGTAGACTGATCGGCATTAAATCTATATTGTGTTGCATCACAGCCAATAGCTTTTACCATATCTTCATAGGTTCTTGTATCACCAAAAAACATGGTTGTTCCTTCAAATGAATCGGCAACTTCCTTAAGCTTTTCAACTGTGGCAGTTGCATCTGCCATAGCCTGTTCTTCGGTTGATTCATAATCAATTTCATATTTTGCTTTAGAAGTTTTTGATGAAGTGTCATCATCGCCTGCGCATGCAGCGAATGCAAAAATCATGATACCTGCGAGTAATAAAGCCAAAAATTTTTTCATAATAAAATTCCTCCATTAAAATAATTGTTATGACAATCCGGATAAATTAGTTTTGACTCCGTTTTGTTAAACTGATGAGTTATGGAATTAATTATGACTTTTTACACATATAGTAATAGGAGTCACCGTTTTCATCAAAATAGCAAACTTTGATTTCCTCACCTAAAACATCCCATGAAATGTCATAATCGCTGTCTACAAAGAAACCGTATCCTTCGCTGAGTGACCAGCTCTGACCAAGAATGTTCAAACCATTTACATAAACAGTTGCAGTATAATCACCATTGAAGGTAATGGTAAGCGAATCAGCAGGAACAACATCAGAAATATCTTCATCGAGAACATCTGTTACTGCGTATGATGTCCATGTGCCGAGCATTGCTCTGTCAGCTTCGGGAATATAAAGTGAAGGATCTGCAGCATCTGTTCCTTCTTGTGCAAAGTATATATTGATGCCAAATCCCATAAGATCTTCAATATAAATTGCACCGTTTGTTAAATTGCCCTTGTTGGTAATATCAAGAGTTTCTTCTTTGAGAACAATTGTGTCGCCCTCTTCGGACCATTTTAACTCCATAGCTTCTCCGTCTATAGAAAGAGAAGCCTTACCATCATCTGTCACAGAAAGAGTGTATGAGCCGGCTTCTTCGCCTGTCATTGCAATTCCAAATGTATCGCCACCTACACCAATCCATTCGCCCACAAACTTTCCACTGCTTTTTGATTCCGACTTAGTTGCTTTTTCTTCCGAAGAGCATGCACCTAAAGTCATAACCATCATTACTGCCAATACCAATGCTAAAATCTTTTTCATAATAAAAATCTCCTTTTTTATATTTAAGACGGTGCGGTTTGCACACCGCCTTATTTACTTTGGTTTGTATCATAACATCTAAGGTCTGTAAACTCAATACCGTTCAAAAGTCCGGTATAGAACACAGCTCCGTTTACATCGATAACCTTGCCTCTAAGATAGTCGTAGGTCTTGTTGTTGTGGAAGGTCTTGTTGTTGTTGAAGATCTTGTGGGTGAATATTTGACTTCTGTCACCGTGAAAGTACCTATTTTTCTGCCTGCAATTTTAATTTCAAAGGTCTGACCAAGGAATCTGGGAAGCTTATCCTTGAGTACGACCTTGACATCCGCAAGGGTTGCGCCGGGCTCAAGACCTTCGGCGGAAAATGTTATTGTACCTGTTTCATCATAGGTTGCATAATAGAACTGTGCCTGATATCCGCTTTCTATCTTGCTTGAAAGTCCGCCGTCTTCCTTGGAAAGAAGTGTAAGTGTTCCGATTAGCGTAGGTGTGTTTGTATAGTCGGAATCAGCCTTTACAAGAGCGTTGCCTCTTGATACTTCTGTCTTTTCAACAGCGGGAACAAGAAGTCCTACGTTATCGCCTGCAGATGCCTCATCTATGACCTTATTGAACCTTTCGATTGCCGTTACAACAGCTTCTTTCTTTGTGCCGTCGGCAGATATAATATATACCGTATCGTTTGTCTTAATTTCACCGTAGATGATCCTGCCTGTAAGGACAGTACCCTTATTCTGAATGCTGAAAACCTCCTCAACGTACATAAGGAAGCCGTTGTCCTCCCATGTTACGGTACATTCTTCGGATGTAACGGTTGCACCTTCGGCATCGGTAATTACACAACGATATTTAACATCTCCTGCACTTACCTGGCTTACAGACACTTCATTTTCCGTCGCCGAATCTATCTTTGCCCACGAAGCGGATTTTCCGTGTCTTTTATAATTCTCCCACTGATATGTATATGGAGCTTTGCCGCCTTCTGCTGTAACGGAAAGAGTTGCCGATTCACCGGTCTTTACCGTAGTTCCCTCGGGTTGTGCCTTAATTGCAAGTGCAATTGAGGTAGTAGGCTTTGTTGTGGTGGAAGGTCTTGAAGTAGCGGGAGGCTTTTCCTCAGTATCTTTGCTTTCGTCCTCTCCCACAGAGGTGAGCGTTGCCACTTCACTTGTTACAGTGTTGCCTTCAGCATCGGTAACGATACAACGATATTCAGCGGTAAAAGACATAGAACCGGTATAGACAGTATACTTTTCGGTTTTTGAACCTTCGCCGAAATCTTCACTGTCACAGTTTTCCCATTCAAGATTGTTTTCGCGGGATTGCCACTGATATGTGTAAGGAGCCTTGCCGCCTTCTGCCTCTACTTCAAACACCGGTCTTTCACCGGCTTTTATTGTTACATCTTCAGGCTGAGTCTTGATAGCAAGAGCTTTTGTTTCTTCCTTATTTTCTTCTTTTTCTTCAGGTTTTGTTTCTTCTTTCTTATCTTCCTCCTTGCCCATATCTGTAATGCTGACTCTCTTGTCTTCATTCATCATACGGGTAAGAATTGCCGCAACCTCTGCTCTTGTGATGTTCGCTAAAGGATTGCAGTTGTGAGCATCGTCAACACCCTGAAGTATGCCCGCTCTGTAGAGCTTGTAAACACCTGCAGCATATGCACGGGATGATGGAACATCGGGGATGGAGTTGTCGGGAACATTGTTAATTGCTTTTAAGCCTTCATCGGGAAGTGCCTTTGCAAAGATTCCCATATAACCCGCTCTTGTTGCGTTGTCGGTGTAGTTATATTCTTTATCAATGATTTCTTCGTCTATGCAGTAATCCACATAAGGCTTATACCAGGGATTTCCGCTTGCAAGTGTTACAGCACCTTCGTTATAAAGCTGATGCATACAAGCCGCAAGCTTGATTGCTTCTGCATAGGTAAGATTATCGTTTGGAGCATATGTTGTGGGGGATTTTCCGTTAATGAGACCCATTTCAACTGCACTTTTTACATCATTATAAAACCAGTCCGATGCTTTCACATCGGTGAAATTCATTTCTGCCGCATACACTGCGCTTATTGCACTGAAGCAAAGAATGGCAGATAGAATCAGAGCTAATATTTTTTTCATCTTAAAATCACCTCATATACATTTTATTTTATTATTGTAACACTACTGTAGTACTCATCCGAAGTACCGGGTGATTCAAGACCTGTTATAACTATGCCACGCACTGAGCTTATTACATAGTTTGTCACATTTATGTTCTTCCATGTGGCAGTGTCAAGGTCTGTGAGAATGCCTATCATTGCATCGCCCACAGCGGGAGCAGAAACCGAATCGGTGACTGTTCTGTCTTTTTCAAGATTAACCACTTTTATGGTTGCCGCATAGAAACCGCCGGAATCGTTAAGATAAAGTGAATCACCTTTCTTTATTGTACCGGATTTAAGTTTGCCCCAGATTATAACACCGGGAGAATAAACATTTAAACCTTCAACCTCAAGTTTAACATCTGCAATGGTAACCGAAGCGGGTATGATTTCCATTGTTGCTGTGTCGGAAGTAAGCTTTGTTCCGTTTGCATCGGTAATGATACAACGGAAATATTCTTTTCCCGTATTTTCAGCTGTGTACGAAAGTGTTGCCGTGTTTGCGCCGCTTACGGTTTCGTTATTGGCAAGTCCGAGATAGTTTTTGCCGTCTTTTGATTGCCACTGATATGTATAAGGAGCTTTGCCGCCTTCTGCTACAACAAAAAGCTTTGCTGTCTGTCCGACTTCAGCTGTAATATTCACCGGCTGAGTTTTAATTGCAAAAGGTTTTTCCTCAACAGCGGTTGCAATTTTATAGGAAACAGCATCGGAGGTAAGGCTATCGCCATTTGCATCGGTAACTATGCAACGGAACTGATATCTGTCTGAACCAACATTTGTTACTTTCACGGTAAGAGTGCTTGTATCAAAGCCTTCATTTGCCATTGTACCTGTGGATTCGGCTGTAAGATTTTTAAAATCGGAAGCACTTGTAAGCTTTTGTTGCCACTGATATTTGATGGGTGCTTTTCCGCCGGATACCGAAAATGTGAAGCTTACATAATCACCAAGAGCAGCATCTGAAATGCTTGATGGCTGAGCAGTAATCGAAAGAGGCTGAACCGGAATTTCTTTTACATTCAAGGTTATTTCTTCGCTGATGGCTTCTTTGCCCTTTGCATCTGTTATTACGCAACGGAATTTTTCGGTGGTTTCTTCGATCAATGCAACTTGCATT
>JAFQBA010000103.1 GCA_017416845.1 Clostridia bacterium | reverse complement strand
CTTTGGAGTTTTAAAATAATAAATTTTGTCTCAGTCAAGGCAAAAACGCAGGAAATATGGTTATATTTCCGAGTATTTTAACGACGAGTGAGGCGAAATTTATATTTTAAAACCGCCTTTAGTGTCGGTCGTTAAGGCTAGCTATGGCGATAAGCGACATTGGACGAAAACCCGAGCCAGCCGATTCAAAAAAAGAGATTCATTTCTCTGTATTTTGTGGGTGAAATGCCGATTTCTTTTGAAAAAATGTTTGAAAACTGGTTCTGATTTTCATATCCCACACGTTTTGCTATTTCGTTTATTTTGAGATTAGTATTGCAAAGCAATTGGCAGGCAACCTTTATGCGGTATTTCACAACATATTTATGGAGTGTGGTTCCGCAGTGTTCCTTTAAAACTCTGTTTATATGATAGGGATGATAGTTAAGGGCTTTTGCAATCTGACTGTCCGATGTCACGGTGGCATAGTTTGCACAGATGTATTTCTCGATTTTCGAAAACAGTGTGTGAGTTTTGTCACTTTTAAATTCGGCAAGGTTGAGAATTGCACATTTCAGATATGAGGCAGATATTTCTCCGCAGTATTTTGTCTTTTTGTCAAATTCGGAAACAGCAGAGCTTATAAGTTCTTCAACAAAAAATGCCTTCTGACATACAAACGGAGCTCTGAACATTTCGATTTCGCAGTTTGTGTGACTTAAAATTGCAAGACTTGGGTTATATTCTTCCGCTCTTACCGGATAAAGAATATTTGTACAGTTACAAAACTCGGTCGATAAATCAAAGTTGATAACCGAGAATCTTGATGATGGAGTCTCTGAAATAAAAGGGAAATAGCTATTGCCCGATGGTATGTAGCAAAGGGTTCCGTTGTCGAGAGGATAGGTTTTACCGTTAATTTCGATTTTACCCTTGCCCGAATAAATGTAGATAAATTTCGCATCATATGCAACTGTTAAAAATTTGTTTGGAAAAATTTTGCCTGTTGCCGTAAATCTAACAAAAGGATCCATATGTTCACCATCTCTTTTATCTTGTTTCGCTCGTTTTATATTTTCATCTAAAGAACACTTCAAAACAACTATATGTAAATCAAATTCTAAATTATCATAATTTAATTTTGATATTATCGTATCAAAAATTTCTTTACGCTCGCCATGAAATCCATACGGAAATATAATAGTCTTTATATCATCACAAATTATATAATTGCGAAATATACAATAAATATTTTCAATCACAGCTTGCTTAGTTGCTTCTGTAAATTGAAATGGATTAATTGCACGACACCAGTCAGCATCAATATATGCACTATTAAAACACTTTCTCTTTTTGTTTCTTTTATGTCTTTGCACATATTTATAATTTCAACTGCAAAATCTTTTGATTTATAAAGCATTATGCTTTCTGCCATATCTACACATCCAATCATTTTCTTTAGCTAAATTTTGCTCTGTAGAGCAAAGCTAAATTATCTCGTTTCACTCAATAGCTAAATTGTTTCTTACGAAACAGCTAAATTAAATTCGCCGTTTAGCTGACCGAAGGTCAATTTAGCTACGAAGTAATTTAGCGTGCGTTAGCACATTTAGCTCGCCGTCAGGCGAATTTAGCTATGATTTCATCAAAGATGAAATCATTATACCACAAAACACATCCGAAATCAATAAAATGTTTGTTTTAGTGAGATTTTGGTTTGATGGTGTTATATATTTTCAGTCTGTTTTTCGATACAATAGCCTTAATCACCGACGCTAATGGCGGTGGGTAAGGCTATTGATATAAGGACGTGATAAATTGGCTAAATACAAAGATAAAAATATATTTGAGACAGATTTAGAGCTTGGTAACAAATACAGAAAAGAATATTTGAATTCCATAGAAACCTTTGTTAAAAATGAATTTGAAAAAGCAGAGAAAAACCGAGATAAGCTTTTTGAGGATAATCTTTTAGAAAATCAGGCAAAGCACCGCCAAAGCTTTCTGGAAATGATCGGTCAGCCAATTTTGCCCTATTCGGACGATATACCCCGGGCAGAGTTTCAAAAAGCAGGCTCCGACGATATGTGCAACATAGAGTATGTACGCATAGAAACAATGCCCGGATTTTGGTTTTTCGGCATATTTATGAAGCCGCACGGCTACAGCAAAACTCCGCTTGTTATTGCTCAGCACGGAGGCGGAAGCACACCTGAGATATGCAGTGAAATGATGGGAGTTAGTAACTACAGTTGTTTCACCAAACGGGCACTGGAGAGGGGATTTTCGATTTTTGCACCTCAGCTTCTTTTGTGGAATTTTGAAATTGATACGGGTGAGAGAAAAACGGAAATTCATATACCCTTTAACCGCATAAAAATAAACGACAGTCTGAGACAGCTTGGTCTGAGCATCACAGGTCTTGAAGTGTTTTGCATAAGAAGGTCAATCGACTATTTTTCATCACTTGACTCAATAGACAGCAACAGAATCGGCATGATGGGGCTTTCTTACGGTGGTTATTTTTCGCTGCATACTGCCGCTTTGGATACGAGGATAAAATCCATCTATGCCGGTGCATTTTTTTCTGACCGCTCAAAAATATGTTTTTCGGATTGGGCATACAACAACGCCGCAAACACTTTTTTTGATGCCGAGGTCTGCATGCTTTGTGCTCCGAGACGACTTTGCATTGATGTGGGAAAAACTGATGAAGTGTTTGATTATTCGTACTCGGAAAACGAAAGCAAAAGAGTGAAAAGATATTATTCGAAATTTGATGCCGATGATGAATACCGTTTTAACCTGTGGGAGGGCGGTCATCGTTTCGATTCCAACGGCGAAGGATTTGAGTTTTTCTTTGATGGAATATAAATTACAGAAAGAGGTAATGAAACATGTATAATATTAAATTTAATTCTTATGTACCAACACCAACCCCTGCTACACCGGACAGAATAGTAGCCGCCCATTATTATGCGGCATGGAAAAAAGGCGCAGCAGGCATTCACGAGGGCTTTAACGATCTTGCAAAGGAATTCCCCGACCGCACACCTCTTATGGGCTATTATGACGAGGAAAATCCTGAAGTATGTGACTGGGAAATCAAATGGGCATCGGAACACGGAATAAATTGTTTTATTCATTGTTGGTACAGAAAGCCTGAATATGTCGGTAAACCTGTCAAAGTAGAGCATCTTCGTTGCGGACACGGACTTCACGAGGCTCTTTTTAATGCAAAATTTCAAAAATTTATGAAGTTTGCAATTATGTATGAGGCATCTCCCCGTTGGGGCGGAACCGATGAGCGTGACATTGTGGAAAATTTGATGCCCTTTTGGATGGAGACCTATTTTAAACGTGAAAACTACCTTATAATCGACAATAAGCCTGTGCTATTTGTGTATAATCAGAGAAGGCTTGCCAACGAATGCTTTAAAAGCGCCGAAAGTCAGAGAGAAGCCTTTGATGCTTGTCGGGAATATGCAAAGGGGTTCGGATTTGACGGAATGATTTTTGCTGTTTGCAACTGCACTGTGCCTGTTGATGAGTCCCATGACGATTATATGAAAAGGGGCTATGATTTCAGGTTTGGCTACAATTCCGGCTACATTTCTCCCGAGGATTATTATTCCGATGAAGATGATATCATAGACAAACAATGCGAAATATTCAAGAAAAATCTTGAAGCAGATAACACTGCTTTCATTCCGACAGCTTCCTGTTTTTGTGATGCAAGTCCCAGATTTACCCAAAGATGGAATGACCTTGGATACAATTTCAGAAGTTATGCCAATATATGGTATCTTTCGCCGGAAAGGTATAAAGACCTTTTAAAGAGAATGAAAGAAATAAGTGACAGCTTGCCCGCGAACGCATGGGCGAGAAAAATGATTATGATTGACAACTGGAACGAATGGGACGAGGGGCATTTTGTTGCACCAAGTCATAAATTTGGCTATAAATATCTTCAGGCAATCCGTGAGGCTTTGACATCTTGTGATAATCTGCCTGATTATATAACACCTCATGACCATGGTTTTTCGGGATATAACACTTCGTGGGAAACCCCTGATTTCAAGGAGTTTTGCGAGAAACAGCTTATGGTTTCGGATTGATTTGTGACGGAGAATATCCGGTCTCTCTTTTGTAAACAGAAGAAAAATATCCGGGCGACGAAAACCCGAGGCTTTCTGCCACCGAGCCAACCGGTTCGCCGTTTTCGAGGAGCCTTGTTGCGGCACTTATTTTCAGATGAAGAAAATATTTGTGTACACCAAGCCCCGCATAGTCATAAAAAACCTGCTTCAGACCCGTGGTGCTTGTGTGGCAGTATTTTGCAATCTGATTCACCGAAAGGTTGCTTGTGATATTTGCATTCATAAAATTTACCGCTTCTTTAAAAAGCTCTGCCTTGGGGGATGTGACATTTGACAAAACAATAAGACCGGCATTATCACGGAGCTGAAGAAACAATAATTCAATGTAGGATATGACAGTGTTTGAAAAGGCGGAGAAAGAATTATAGCACTCCATATAATTTTTGACGTTGCTTTCTTTTGCCGAAACGGTTTGTGTGTATTTTGAATTTAAATATTCATTTAACATTTCAACAGTAGATTTCTGCATTTTTGAAAGCTTAAAAACCTTGTTTTCAAAATATTTCATAAACTCGCCCGACTCGGTAAATGAAAAAATGAAAACCCGAGCATTTTCAGAGTTTTCAATCTGAAGATTGTGAAATTCAAAGGGCTTGTGAAATATCATGTCGTTTGCTTCAAGATGATAAATCTTATCATTGCTTGTGACAGTAGCATTACCGTCTGTAATGTATACACATTCCCAAAAGTTGTGGCTTTCTCCCACAAAGGAATAGCCCGAATCATAAACGGCTTCAAACAAGGTGTGAAGAGCCGTAATATTCAGATGTCTTTTTACCTCATAAGATTTTCTGATAAACTTTTTATTTGTTTTATCGTTTTGAGCGAATATAAATTCATACATGGCAGTGACCTCTGTAAACCGGATTACGGATATAAATTCAGTCCGACCTCAGCATTTTGATATTAAGTGCTGAGGTCTTTTTTATAATTATAATATAATATGTTAAAAAAATCAATAAACTGTCAATGAATATATGATCCACCGTTCACATCAAGTGTTGCACCTGTTACATATCTTGCCTCATCACTTGCAAGGTAAACCGCTGCAGCGGCAACATCGTCGGGGGTTCCGAGTCCGAGCGGAATAGATGCGGCAAGCTCGTCAACTTCTTCCGAGTGCTTGTATCTCTTTAGCTGTTTCATATGCAAGGGCGTTGCCCGGCAAATCGTTGATAATAATATCAGCACCTTGCTTTGCAAATGCAGTTGCAATGCTTTTTCCTATTCCTCTTGATGAGCCGGTCACAAGGGCTGCTTTTCCAGTTAAATCGAACATAATTTTAATAACCTTTCATTTTATTTAATAATATATGTTATTTCTGCATTGTATGAATCTGCATTATATTCAAATTCAATTATATTTACATATTGCAATTCATTTTCCGAACTGTACTCGTCTGATTTGCCCGATGAATTTGGCACTGTGTAAGCTTCTTTCAGAATGTTAATTCTTCCTTTTTGCAAAAACTTTATTGATGCAATATGATTGCAGTTTTCTGATATAATAACTGAGCTTTCATTTTCAGTCTCTGCATCGTATTTTGTTATTATCCGTTCACAGATTTTGTTTGCTTTTGACGTAAAGCCGAAAGAGTCTGATATCATAAGACCGTCCTTATTAAGAGACATATTGCGAACGAGGGATGTAAGTGCAGAGTTTTTATCGTAGGCATCTTTAAATGAAACCAGAATTTTGTTGCCGTTTTTTTCAAAACGGTCTGCTTTGGCTTTAGCACCTGGAATTTGAGTATATCCGTTTACTGTTGGCAAAGAATGTCCCCGTGAACTCGCATTTAAAAATTCATATCTTTTTTCGGGTTCAAAATATGCCTTTGTATACTTTGCGGCACCAAGCTCGTCGGTAATAACTCTTTCTCCTTTTATAAACATATATGAACCGATGTCGTTGTGATTGTGAGGTTCGTTGTTGTGTCCGCCTTTTATAACCGCTGTCATAGTGTCACAGTGAAGGGTTGCTATTTGACCGCTTCCGAGAAAAACATCTTCTTTCAATGGTGCAGAATTAAGAAGCTTTGGATTGAACCACGCTATTGTTCTTACTGCACCTGCAGTACGTGCGCATCGGTCGATAAGATGTGTGTAGTATGATTTATCGGGAATTTGTGTGCCGTATTGTTCGTGCAGTTTGCAAAAAATCCCGAAAAATAAATGGGTGTCGGCACAATCTGAAAATTTAACGGTAATATTATTTGACATGCAGACAACGGAGGGGAAGAGGGCTATTCTTTTGATTTTTTCTTCATCGGAATTAATTGTTTCGTCAAGCCGTTCTTTTAAAAGACAGTCAAAAGCCACATAATACTGCATTGCATACATCCAATAGGAAACGCCTTCCATGCAAACTCCGTCATCGGCACAGGATGCCAAAAAATTGTTGCAGGCGGATTTAGAGCGATTAATTATTTTTCTGAGCCGGGCACCGTCTGCTATCAGATACAACCCGGTCATTCCAATCGCACCGCCGCACACTGCCGCCCAATTGTTTTGAGATTTTTCCCAATGAAGACCGTATTTTTCAGAATCTTCACTTTCAAAGGGTTCAAAAATTCTTTTTGAAATTTCGTTTATGCATCTTTTTGCTACGGCAGGGTGAATAAGCTCGCCGCAAAGTGACAGAGTTTCTGCAATTGTGTGGGCGGTTTCTGCGGCAAAAAGATCAACTTTGTTTGGCAAAATGTTATCATTTGTAAAAATACCAACAAGATGTGCCGGGAGTGCCCATGAATATTCGTCGCACACCGCCCAGAGAATGTCTTCAAGCTCTTTTATGTCGTCGGCTTCTTTAAAGAGCCATGTTCTGAGCATAAACATTGTCAGCCTTCTTCGGTGCTCGAAATAATCCTTCTGATATACCGCTCTGTCTCCTGTTTCATCATATAACCTGAATTTTGAAAAATTCAGAGAACTTATAGCTGTATTTTTGAATTTGTTGCAGGCACCATTAATTTCATCAATGTATTTAGAGACAAGTGTATTTTTTGCGTTGTCTAAAAATGTTTCATTTGAAAGTTTTGTTTTGTATATATACACTTCAGCACCACCTTTGTTCATCAAAGCGGGTTAATTTCTTTATCAATTCCCCACACGGTCACATCTTCAACAACTGCTCTTTGGGGCAGATTTGCAACATAAAGAACCGTTTCGGCAATATCTTCGGGCAAAAGCTTGTCGGTTGTTTCGCCTATGTTGCATGCACTTTGAAAACCGGTGCTTGCAGATGAGGGAACAACGCAGGTGACTCTCACACCATGGGGTTGCATTTCAAGATACATTCCCTTCGAAAAGTTGAGAACTCCTGCTTTTGCGGCTGCATAAACACTCCAGGTCGGCCAGCATTGGCGGGCGCATACGGAAGAAATGTTAATCATTGTTCCGCATTTTTGATCTTTCATCATTGTTGCAAAAGTGCGGCAACCATATATGACGCTGTTTAAATTGAGTTTTATTACATCATCTATTTCATCGGTGGTAAATTCGCTTACCTCTTTAATGGCAATTCCGCCTCCGGCATTGTTTACGAGAATGTCGAGTCTTTGGTATTTTTCGGATATGATGTCAAATGCTCTGTCCCAATCTTCGGTTTTTGTGACATCCATTGAAAAAGCAAGGTCTCCTCCAATTTCATTTCGAGCCCGTTCAAGCTTATCGGAGTTTCTTGCCGCCATAATAACCGTGTCACCGTTTTTTGCAAAAGCTTTTGCAATGGATTTACCGTATCCGCTTGATGCTCCCGTAACAAATACTATCCTTGACATATCAGTTAGCCTCCTTGTGTTATAAACAATCAATTTTACTAATTATATCATAATTTTTAACGGTTGACTTGTCTTTTTATGCATTATTAAATCAAAAAACGCAACTACAAATTATAGTTGCGTTTAGTGTATAGGAAAAATTTATATTTTTAAACCGGCTTTAAGTGCCTTTGTATTGGTTATGCGGTTTTTGCAGGGCTGACCGCCACTCTTATTTCCCATTCAAAACCTTCATTGTCCATATTAGCCGGATAAATCTCGACGGTAGGCAACTTGGTGTTTTTCATAAGTCCTGCCGATGGGAGATATTCATAGGTGATTTTTGAGTAAAAATTGTTTACCTCGTTATCGTCAACCGTGTTAAGAAAAAAACAAGCCCATTTTGATTTTTCAATTGAAACTGTGGTTAAGTCTTCAATATACGTGGCGTCTTTTGAGCCGATTGTACAGCGGACATCATTTTCAAAGTTTTCATACACTGCATAAATTTTGTCTGACGAAATCTTTTTGTCTGTTTCATTTTCGTAAAATTTGTTCCATATGCTTTCACAGCAACATGTGTCGGTTATTTCGGAAATTCCCGAGTAGCCGGTAACTGAAAAATCTCTTTCATCAATGATTTTAAAGGTGAGGGCATCTGTTTCGGAAACAGAAAATTCAAGCTTTGGCACCGGAAAAAGATTGATTGTATTTTTGCTTTTTTTGATTTCAGACGGAGAAAAACCGTGAAATTCTTTAAATGCCTTGGTGAAAGCTGACTGTGAGCCATATTGATATTTTTCGCTTATCTTTGAAAGATCAATTCGCTCGGATGTAAGGATTTCGCATCCTGCAAGAGATAGCCTGCGTTTGCGGATATATTCGGACAGAGGACATCCTATGATAAAAGAAAAAATACGCCTGAATTCATAAACCGAAAGGTTCATTTTCTGAGAAAGTACGGCGCAGTTGATTTCGTTTGTGATATTATCTTCAATAAAATCTATAATTTCTTTGATTTTTTCAATGCCGTTATACATATCGATTCTCCTTTGATTGATTTGTCAATGTTTGTAAGCATTACTGACAGTATAATCAAAGTTTATGAAAAAGTCAACACTGATCGATTAAAGGTTAGCCTTAACGACCGACACTAAAGGCGGTTTTAAAATATAAATTTCGCCTCACTCGTCGTTAAAATACTCGGAAATATAACCTCGCCTTTCAAGGACGACAAGCCAAAAGATACCGAAAATTCACTGTTTGAGGCGTCTTCAGTGTTGGTTGTTAAGGCTATTTTTCAACTTCCACTCTCATATGCTCCACCTTATATGCCTATAACATCCTTTTTTTCGACAAAGAGCTTGTCATAATCAAGTTCTTTACCTTTTATATTCAGCGTATTTTCAAGTGTTTTTACAACCTTGTCGGTTAATAGCTTTGTTCCCTCTTTTGTGTAAAGATGTGTAGAGTCTGTGTAATACTCTGCAGGAGACCCTTTTATGGTTTCATAAAGGTCATTGATTTCAAATCCGTATCCCTTTGCAATTTCCACAGCTATGCTGTTGTATGCTTCGATATCTTTGTTGTATCTTTTGCAGTCAATAAAACGCTCTTCAACAACCGGAGTTGATGTTGCAAACACAACCTTTGCCGAAGGAAAAAGTCTTTTGATTTCCCTGCAGGCTCTGTCAAAATAATATTTGTAAATATCAATTGGTGTCACATGTTCTCCGTCGTGGAAAATCAGGCAGTCCCATAGCCCTGCATTCCAGTGAACGCAGTCAACATCTTCATTGTTGCAAAAGTTTCTTTTCCAGTCAACAGTATGTCTCATAACATATCCTGCGAAGCGACAGTTATCATCCGGATAATAAACTTCTGCTGCTTCATCAAATGCCATTTTAACATATTTGTCGTATCCCGTTCTCGTTGAGTCACCTATTAAAAGTATTTTTTTCATTGTGGAATCCTCCATTTTTTATAATAAATTATGGTAAAATTGCTTATGCATTTTCTTTATTTTGACAGTTTAGGGACGGCAGACTGTTATGAGTTTTTATACAGTCTGCCGTGGTCGATTTTGCCGAGTTTGTGCGACCTTCAAACTATTTCCTTTCAACTTCCACTCTCATATGCTTCACATTTACCGTTGCTATATAGTATGGGTCTTTCTCTTTTGTGTATGGACTTGAATACTGAACGAGAAGGAACTTTCCGTTTTCATCCTCAAGGTTCAGGTTATTGGAATAGTATGCTCCGGCAATGTAGTTTTTGTGTTCCACAAAATAACCTTCGTCCCATTCACTTCCGTTTTCGGAGGTGTAAATAACAAATCCTTTTCTGTCGCCGGTTCTTCCGTGTAAAATAAAAATTCCGTCAAGAATTGCCGTCTGCGGATTTCGAATTCCCTCTTTAAGATATGAAGGGGCAAGAACTTCCCAACTTTTTCCTCCGTCACGGCTTATTGCATGGTCCATATTATTCTCATCGTTGCTGTTGTATGCATACACGTGAAGTGTGCCCTCATCATCAAAGAGCATACTTCCGTAGCCTCTGCCGGTTCCGTCAATGGGAACTATGCAAAGCTCGGAAAAAGTTTTGCCGTTGTCTGTGCTTTCGTAAATTCTATATTTGTGTTCATCTGTTGTGCCAAGGAAGTTTGGATTGCAAAAATGAAGTGCATAGATAACACCGTTTCGATATATAGCATCATAGGTTCTGCCGGGATATGATGAATACTGATCAGGCTCACTCCAACTTTTTCCAAAGTCACAGCTTCTGACGAGGGTTGGGGTTGCCCATGGCTCGCAAAATTCGGGTTTCATAGCATCGTTTCTGAGACAAAAAGCCACAATTGTACCGTCGTCGCAGGCTACGGCTTTTTCAACAGATATTGTGTTTATTCCGTCTAAAAAGCTTTTGTATGAATAATCAAGCGTTCTGATATCAGAGAAAGTTTTGCCACAGTCTTTTGAAATTCTGTATTCCACCCAGCCATAGGGGAAATGTCCGCCGTATCTTTTGGCAGAACAATTTGAGTTAAAGTCTATAAACGCACCTTTTTTAAACTCTGCCATTGCGTGAGACATATGTCCGCTTCTGGCTCTGCTTTCATTATCCACATAGACGTAAGGCTCGCCTAATTTCACTACATAGTTTTTTCTTTGAATTTTCATGGTACATTCCTTTCTTTCTCATGGTTCTTGTGTTGAGAAACTGACATAGGTTATTTATTGTTAATGTGGGTGTTTGCACTTTTGTTACGAAATTTTGATGCTGTCAGGCTATATGATTTCGTGGGTTGTTACGGTTATGTCGGGATGAATCCACTCTGACACAGATTGAAATTCGCCAATTGTACTGCTTTCAAAATATTTTCCGTCGTCAAGATTAATCATGTCGGATTTTCTCACTTTCTTGCAAAAAATGGGTATTGAAATTATGTTTTTCAGTTATTATAATTAATCTGTCAAATAAATTCAATATCAGATGCATAAGGAGTTTGGAAATGAAAAATATTGATTTTGGAAACGTCAGAGTCACGAGCGGATTTTGGCACGAAAAACAAAATATGGTAAAAAATGTAACCATAGATTCTGTGTATAATCGTTTTCTGGAAACCGGTCGGTTTGATGCATTAAAATGTCTATGGAAAGACGGCACCCCCAATCAGCCCCACATTTTCTGGGATTCGGATGTTGCAAAATGGATTGAAGGTGCAGCCTGTTCAATGCATATATACGGCAGAGATGAACACCTTGAGAAAATAATCGATGAATGCGTTGATCTCATTGAAAAAAACAGCGATGAAAACGGTTATTTCAACAGTCATTTTCTTGTAACAAGACAAGATGAACGTTTTTGCCACCGATCAGATCATGAGCTGTATTGCTTGGGTCATCTTATTGAAGCATCTGTTGCCTACTATGAAACTACCGGAAAAGACAAGTTTTTAAAGCAGATGTGTAAGTTTGCCGATTATGTGGAAAAGGTTTTTAAAATCGAAAAGTCGGCAGGGTTTGTAACTCCGGGACATCCCGAAATTGAACTTGCACTTGTAAGACTGTATAAGCTTACGAAAGAAAAAAGATACCTTGAGCTTGCAAAGTATTTTGTGGATATGCACGGCATATCCAATCCTCCCGAAGGTCTCTACAGTTTTTCTGAAAACAGCTACAATCAGGATGAAATGCCTTTGCGCAAGAGGGCAACCGCCGAAGGTCACTGTGTTCGTGCTATGTATCTTATGTCCGCCGTGGCAGACATTGCATCGCTATATGATGATTCTGAGCTTTTTAATGCCTGCGAGCGAGTGTTTGACAATATTGTGAACAAAAGAATGTATATAACAGGCGGTATTGGTTCAACACGCATCGGAGAAACATTTACCGTGGACTATCATCTTCCTAACCGCAGTGCTTATGCAGAAACCTGTGCGGCACTTTCTCTTGCCCTTTTTGCGGGCCGTATGCAGGAACTTGACGAAAATTCAAAATATGCTGATGCTGTTGAAAGGGTAATTTATAACGGATTTTTGTCGGGCGTTTCCATGGACGGAAAATCCTTTTTCTACGAAAACCCATTGGAAATTGACCCTGATTTCAATAATGTTAACACCTCCACCACCGAGAAAGAAAAACATCCGATTACCGAACGTGTGGAAGTGTTTGACTGCTCGTGTTGTCCACCGAACATTGTCAGGTTTATCCCGTCTGTTTCAAACTTTGTATACACACTTGGCAATGATACATTGTACGTTCAGCAATATATGTCGTCTGATGCAGAGTTTGATGGCATTAAAATTTCTCAGCAAACAAACTACCCTTCAGGCGGTGAGGTTGTTATTGACTATAGCGGTGATAAAGAATATCTTGCACTCAGAATTCCCGGTTGGTGCAAAAGCTTTACGCTTAATGCTGAGTATGTTTGCAGAAACGGATATGCAATAATCCGAACCTCAGGCAATGCAAAAATCATTTTTAAAATGGATATGCCCATAGAGGTTGTTATGTCAAACAGAAGAGTTCACGATAATGCCGGAAGAGTTGCACTCATGCGTGGACCGATTGTATACTGCATAGAAGGAGTAGACAATGGTGAAGATATGAAAAATGTATCTTTGGATATACACGGTGAATTTGAACTCGGAGAGTGTGATTTTATGGTGCCATCTATAAAAACTGTGGGGTATCGTGATGTTGCAAGTGACAAGCTCTATTATCCTGCCGAAGATTGCTTTGAAGAAATTCCGTTGAAGCTCATTCCGTATTTTGCCTTCGCAAACAGAGGTACAACCGAAATGCAGGTGTGGATACTTAAAAAATAATATTTCACAAATAAAAATGCATCGCACCGCTTTTTTGCATAAGTGCGATGCATTTTTACTCTGTATAGGAATTTACGCTTAATTTAGTTCGCGAGATGCGATGTTAATGATACTGTGCTCGCGACACGGGTGCAGACACAGCCTGATTTTTTATTTTCTCGCAAAATACTCGGAAAGCTCTTTGTATTCGGCATAAACTTTGTCATACGCCTTTTTGTTTTCAGAGTTTGGCTTGTATGAAAAATCTTTTATTTTCTTCATTTTTTCTGCAGCTTCAAAAATTGTGCCGTAGCCGTTTTGGTTCACCGATCCAAGCACTGCACTGCCATAAGCGCAGCCAAAGGCAGTATCCGACAAAAAGATTTCTTTTCCCGTCACGTCGGCATAGATTTGCATAAGCATTTCGTCTTTTTCGGCAATGCCACCTGTGGCATAGAGCCTTTTTATGACAATTCCGTTTTCTTCATAAATCTCAATGATTCTTCTTGTGCCGTAGGCGGTGGCTTCAATGAGAGCGCGGTAAATTTCTTCGGGCTTTGTGCCGAGATTCAGCCCCGAAATCATTCCTTTTAAGCTGCCGTTGACATAGGGTGTGCGGTTGCCGTTGAACCAGTCAAGGGCAATGAGTCCGTTTGAACCCGGAGGCAGGAGCTTTGCTTTTTGGCGTAGAAGACTATGAATATTCACATTTTTCTCTTCTGCTTCAAGGGTATAGCTTTGGGGTATGCAGTTTGACACAAACCATTCAAAGCTGTCGCCAACGCTTGCCTGACCTGCTTCGTAGGCATAGAGACCGTCAATGATTCCGTCTTTTACATAGCCTGAGATCCCGGGGATATTAATCGGCTTGTCACCAAGGAGAATGTGGCAGGTTGATGTGCCGATTATCATAAGAAGCTCGCCGGGCTTTGTGATGCCAAGTGCCGGGATTGCCGCGTGAGCATCGATGATGGCAGGGGCAACGGGAGTTCCCTCGGGGATTCCTGTTTTTTCGGATGCTTCCTTTGTTATGTAGCCTGCAGTTTGGGACAAAAGGTTAATGTCAGCAGAAATTTTTGTGCCGACAATGTTTTCAAGCCTTGGGTCGAGCTTTTTGAAAAATTCCTTGCTTGGGTAGCCTGATTTTTCATTCCACATACCCTTAAAACCCGTGGTGCAAACCGACTGACACTCAGCGCCCGTGAGAACTCGCACAATCCAGTCGCCTGCTTCCGTAAAACGTGCAGTACGGTTGTAGAGATTTTCGTCTTCCCTCAGGATTTCAAGGATTTTGGGGAACTGCCATTCGCTGGAAATTATTCCGCCGTATTGACCGAGCCACTTTTCGCCCTCAGCTTTTGCAAGTGCGTTTATTTCGTCTGCTTCTTTCTGAGCCGCGTGGTGCTTCCATAGCTTGACATAGGCATGGGGATTTTCTTTGAATTCATCCATAAAACAAAGGGGAGTGCCGTCTTCTGTCACGGGGAGAAGAGTTGCCGCCGTAAAATCAACACCGACGCCGATTATGTCGCTTGGGTTGACGTTTGATTTTTTTATGCAGTCTTTTGTTATGAAATAAAGAACATCAAGATAGTCTTTGGGATGCTGCAGGGCATAGTCTTTCGGAAGCTTCTTTCCACAGGGGATTTCTTCCGACATTATGCCGTGAGCATATTCGCAAACAGAGGTCGCTATTTCTTTTCCGGTTTCAATGTCGGCAATTACTGCTCTTCCCGACAAAGTTCCAAAATCTATTCCCATTGAATATTTTGCCATAATTATATTTCACCTCAATTAGTTTTATATATCAGCTGTTTCACCGGGGTTAATACAATGTACTTTGCCGTCAACGCTTATCCAGACTTTGGTTGCCGTGGGGTTATACACCTTATCGGCATCAACGGTAAATTTCAGGCTTTTTGCCGCATTCATATAGTCCACTATTTCAATGCTTGTGGCATACCAGATATCATCACGACCGCCTGCCATTTCACAAAACTGTTCCATAAGCTCCCAGTTGTCGGCATTGTCAAATTCAAAGCTGTGTCCCCACACATACATCATATATAAATACCACGATTTTTTGAGAGAAATAAATTCCTCTCCAAGCTCCAAAAGCTTATGGTTATGGTGGCAGGTGGGATTCCACAAAAGAAAATTGTCGGGCATTGCAAAACTGCCTGTTGATTCTCCGGTTCTTGCATATTCTATTCCGCAATGGGGGAGCAGGGAAACAATGTCCGATGTAACAGAACGGTTGGGGTATGAAAGTCCTCTCACTGCATAGCCGCACATTCTTTCTAATGCTTGTCTGTCTCTCATAATCTGCTCAACCACAAGAGGCATAGGGCACCTGGCAATGGTGGGATGGGTGTAGGTGTGAGCGGATACTTCGTGCCCTTTGTAAAGCTCTTTTACCTCATCCGCCGGAACCTTGTTGTCAAATCCGTCAATCACTCCGCCGTTTAGATGAAAGCTTCCTTTAATACCGTATTTGTTGAATATTTCAACCAATCGTCTGTCGCTGACAGTTCCGTCGTCATAGCTCATTGTAAGCACCTTGTTTTTCCCGTCGGGAAAGCAGGTGTAGATTGTTTTTAATGAATTTTTCATTTTTGCACCTCGTCAATGAATTAACGGTGATATTAAAAATTTCAATTGGTTTTCTCTATTTTTAGTGTCATATGATTAACATTCACCTTCATACCCTCATATCTTCTCGAGAACTGAACAAGGAGAAAATTGCCGTTTTCATCTTTGAGGTTAAGGTTATTTGAATAATATGCCGAAGCTCCTTTGTCGCAGTCAATCATTGTTCCCTCATCCCAGTTTGAACCGTCGGTTGAGGTGTACATAATAAAGCCTTCGTAGTCTTCGGTTCTGCCGTGGAAGATGTACACTCCGTCAATGTAGGCTATCTGATGGTTGCGAAGCCCTCTTGCAAGATATAGGGGCTTTTCAACAGTCCATGTTTTTCCGCTGTCCGAGCTTTTCGCGTGGTCAAGATGCTCTAAGGCATTGTCATTGTGAGCATAAACGTGGAGATTGCCCTCGGGGTCAAAAATCATTGCACCGTAGTTTCTGCCGATGGGATCTATTGGAACTTGGCAAAGCTCATAAAAGCTTTCGCCGTTGTCGTCGCTTTTAAAAATTCTGTAAATGTGTTCTTCGGTTGTGCCGGTGTGATTGGGATTGCAGTGATGAAGCACATAGATTGAACCTTCGTGATACACTGCATCATAGGTTCTTCCCTTGTATTCACACATCTCCCTTGCCTCCGACCAGCTCTTGCCCTCGTCGGTGCTTTTAACCCACATGGGAGTGTCCCAGGGTTCGCAGGCAGTGGGCTGAGTCGCATCGTTTTTAAGACAGAAAGCAACAATGCTTCCGTCGGAGCAAGCCACCGCTTTTTCAACGGAAATAACAAACATTCCGTCATAAAGGCTTTCCATGGAATAATCAAGGATTTTTGGCTCTGAATAGGTTTTGCCACAGTCTCTTGATATGCGATATTCCACCCATCCGTAGGGGGAATGTCCGCCCCAACGGTGAATTGAGCAGTTTGAGTTAAAGTCGATGAAGCAACCGGGTTTAAACTCTGCCAGTGCGTGAGTCATGTGACCGCTACGTTTTCTTGCTTCGTTGTCCACATAGAGGGTGGGTTTTTCAATATTAACGTTATATCCGTTTCTTTTTATGGTTATGTATGACAATTTGTTCACATCCTTATTGGGTTAATATAAATTTATGTATTTTTAAAAGTGATTTTTGAGATTATTAAGAGTTTCTTCCCCGGCACTGTACACAAAGCACCAGTCTGCTCCTGCAAAAATCATGTCAAGGTCAAGCTTTGACCACTCTCTGATATCAGATTGCGACATTCCTCCTGCAAGTCCGATGTATTTTCCGTGTTTGCGGAGAATTTCTATTGCCTGTTTAATTTTTGAAAGGGTTGTTTCGCCAAACACATTTAAAAATTCTCCAAGTGATCCCGACAAATCATTGGGCCCGAAAATGAAGCCGTCAATGTAGGGTATTTTTACGATTTCTTCAAGCTCTTCAATCATGTCGATATGCTCAATCTGAACAAAACGACACAAATCAAAGCTCTGCTTTGTAACATATTCCTTTGCATCAAGCGAACCGTATCCAATGGCACGAAGGGGTCCAAAGCCGCGGGTGCCGTGTGGCGGATAGAGGGTTGATTCGATTAATGGTTTGAGCTCTTTTGCAGATTTAACCATTGGGAAAATAATGCCGTCGGGTCCCATCTCCAAAACCCTTTTGGTCTCTGTCAGTTCGTTTTGCGGAAGCCTCACCACTGCAGGAATGCCGGCAGACCTTGCACCGTTTAAGTGGCACAAAACTTCTTTGGCGCTCATATATGTATGCTCGGTGTCTATCCACACACAGTCATAGCCAAGATTGCCCATAATTTCGCAAAGACACGGGTCGGTGAGGCCCACCAGTGTACCGAGGATTTTTTCTTTGTTTTCTATTTTTTCACGTAATTTATTCATATTTATCCCTCACTTTACCTCTATTATATTTGCAAATAATGCAATTGTAAATAGGAATTTTGGCAAATTACATTGTAATTTCTGCAAAAGTGTGGTAAGATTGGGTAATAAAAAAGAAAACGGAATTTCAAATTGGAGTTTAGCGCTGAGTTTAACACAAGTGCGAAAGGCTCCCTTGTGTAAAGGGAGCTGTCACGAAGTGACTGAGGGATTGTTAAATGATAAACTCTCAATCAAGCACAAATACTGCAATTGAGGCAGTTTGTTACAATCCCTCCACCGCTTACG
>JAFQBA010000102.1 GCA_017416845.1 Clostridia bacterium | reverse complement strand
GAATTGAAGAAATATATTCATTACTACAACAATGAAAGAATTTCCTTAAAACTAAAAGGAATGAGTCCGGTACAATACCGAACTCATTCACAAGCAAGTTAATATTTAATTTTGTCTAAACTTTGGGGTTCACTTCATTAATTAAGACACGCATTTTTCTTTTGCCATTTCCTGTTATTTTATTTTAAAACCTCAACTGTACCGACGGTACCATAGCCTTCTCCTTTGCCGATGGACACAAACCGGTAGTCATCCTGTCTTTTGTTTACTGTTGAAATCAACTTGAATTTGTCATCAATCTTTTCGTTGGCAAAAGTAACATTTTTAATGCTTACATTATCAATTGTTCCTACAGAATCAGGGTTAAAAACCTCGCCGAAATCAGCAAACGAATATGTAAGCGGTCCGACTTTTATGAGGCTGATTTCCTTATCTGCACACCTTTGATAGCTGTCGCTGACAGAAATGTTTTCGAAATGACAATTTGAAAGATTGCAACAAACATCAAATAATCCGTTAACCGGCGCACCGCTGAATCCTTCAAGGCTCGGTAAGAATGAAATGTTCTTAAAACAGATGTTATCAACAACTCCCACGGTTCCCGAACTGTCATCAAAATCAAGGAACGGATTTTCGATATTGTGTTGTTCATATATTTTTACAGTATACAGATTGCTGATATTTTCAAGAATACAGTTTCTTATATTGCAATCTACTTTGGTTCCGTCGGGATAAATTTTTTGACCCGGAAGCAAACGAAATTCATCCTGACCGCCCTTAATATCATCAATCCAGATGTGACTTATGTTGCCGTTGGTAAGACCGCTGTTGTACCAATCCCAGGCAAGAAGTGCAACAAGATCATCGCCCATTTTTTCACCGCGAATATTGCGTACTATACCAAATTCTGCCGGACCGTCAATGTGAACGCCATCGCGACCGTTGTCGTGGAGATTGATATTTTCAACCACAAAATCCTTGCAGTTTGAAAGTTGAATTCCGTAGCTTGATACATCATTACCCTTTGGTCCTGCAACATACGAGTCAAAAACCTGCATGTTTTTCAGAGAAAAGTTTTCTACACTTGAAAGAACAATGCTTCCGAGACATCCGGCAAAACCGATGCCGGTATTGTCAATTTTGCATCTGTGTTTAGAACGGATATTCCAAATTCCGCCCTCTACGCTGATGTTTTTGTCACGGGTTGTGGTATCTGCAGGCTTGTATTGACCATCCTGCACGTTTTCATTTCTCAAAAGGCAAGCGATTGAATCCTTTCCCTGCATCATAATCTGATTTTCGTCCACCTTCAGATGTGTGTTTGAACGCATTATGATGGGATTGTGCAAAACAATCGGAAAGCCGATATATGGGATATATACATTATTATGTTTAATGAGAGCCTCATTAATGACAGCATCATCAATTTTTTCCGTATCAAGAACAAACCACTCTTCTTCAACCTTCTTTGGTGAAAGCCCGGCGAGGATTTCTTTTTTCAAAAGTTCGTAGTTCATATTCTAACAACCTTTCTTTGATGTGTGAGATAATTGTTTGCGTATTATTGTAACATACATTTGTATGGTGGTCAACCCGAAAATAGCTTTTACGGGTTACAAAATATGTCCGGTAATTCAAAACTACAAGTAGATTATACAGCTAAATCATTTTGTATTTATTATATATTTTGTTGTAATCTTATGTTTAAATTCTGACGGGGTCATATTTTCATATCGCTTAAATACTTTTGAAAAGTAATATTGATTGTTAAATTTAAGCATCTCTGCAATTGTGATAAGTGAATAATTTGTATCTCTGATGAGTCTTTTGGCTTCTTTGATTTTCAATCGATTATAGTGATACATTATGGATGTACCATAAGTGTTTTTGAATGTATTGGATATATAAGTGCGTCCGTATCCGAGTTCATCACTGATGTCTTCGATTGTCATATTGGCATATATATTTTTTGATATTATTTCGGTTATTTTCATTGCAATCTGTGCTTTGCTATTTTTATTCGTATTCGTGTCTGTTCGGTTCTGTTCTTCGAGTTTTACACCTATTGAAAGCAACAGATTTTCCAAATGATTTTTAAATATCTGCTGTTGTGCCGGAGATGTTGTTGGCAAAAAAGATGTTATAGAAAATGAAAAATTGTCATTTTTTTGGATGTATTCATATATGTTTTTCACTTCTTCTATTATCTTGTGAATCATTTGAATTTGAGATGAAGCAAGAGAAATTTTCAAGTTTTCGAAATTTTTCATAAATTTATCTGACGAATAAAAGGCTATAAAATATACATGAGTCATTTTATCTTTTTTTGCATGAAAAGAGTGAACCTCTCCGGGTTTGTGAAAATATACATCGCCGGAGGATATACTATATGGCCTGTCATCAGCGATGGCAGTTCCTTCTCCGCAGTCTACATATACCATCTCCCAAAAGTCATGTTTTTCACCGGTATCGTTATATTCCGGTAGCATTATGAGGGACGAGAAAGATAGTACCTTTTCAATAGTTAGCGGAACATCAAGTTTTTTATTAATATAAAGTGGCATATTCCTTTCGGGAACATTTCTTTGGTTTTTCATAGCTTGTACCCCATAAACAAAATTATATTTGATTATACTTATCATACCATTTCAAAAAAATTTTGTCAACAGCTTATTCTGTTGTGAAGTTGTAAGAATTGGCGTATTTGTATATGTTTAGAATTGTAAATTGAATATATAGATATGTTGAGTAGCTTTTTGTAAAGCTTTTAATCTTGTGAATAAAAGTATATTTTTTGTGTAGTATAGTGCATTGTAATAATATAACCAAGCTGTATACTTAAGAAGTAGAAGGAGGATTATCTATGAAAAAAGTTATATGTTTTCTTTTATGTGCGTTTTTCTTTTTTGGGACATTTGAAATTTTTGCAGAATCGGAGAACGGTGTTTCTGTAAAGTACATTTTATCCGAAAGTTTTGACTCATTATCAGACGGAGAGTCTCCGGATGGTATATCTCTTATAGCCAAAAACAACAAATTTACATATGTAAATGCCGGAAGAGGTACAAACAGAGCAATCAGGTTTGATGCACTTGGCGAAAGTGATATGCATATGGATTCCGCAGTTTCAACCAACGAAGACAATGTATTTTTGGAATTTGAAATTATGCTTGAAGATAAAGGTTACGGAAATGGAGAATTTCTTGTGTGTTTTAAAGATACGGCAGGCAAAGAGGTTGAAATTTTTCGCATAACCGCTTCGCGCGATATTGTTTTAAGCAATGGTCGGGCATTAGCTACACTTGTGCCGAATAAGTTCTATGCTATTTGCATTGAATTGGATTTTCTTACAAACAAAGCTGATATCTATATAAATCATAAGAAAAAAGCGAATGCAGTTTCTTTAAGTACAGATGACTTTGATTCTATTTCTGTTTTGAGAACTCACCTTTTGAGTCTTTCTCAGGATGAAAAACCTGTTATTTACATTGATAATCTTGCGGCATACGAATCTGAATTGCCGGTATTTAGATATGAAGAAAGGGGAATAAATTTGATGATAACTTCAACTGCGCCCGGTATACCTTCCATTGCAGATGAAGAAACTGTAGTGGACTATATGCAGGGGACGATAGCTTTGTATGTGGGTCAGAATAAGATTGCACTGGATGGAGAGGTTGGATTTTTGGATCCTACAGATAAAAGTGTTAAAGCTTTTGTGAAAGATGGCAGAACTTATGTTCCGGTGCGATTCATATCCGAAGCTTTGGGCTATGATGTCAAATGGTCAGAAATAAATCACTCAGTTACAGTATCCGACGGAGAAAATACGGTTGTTTTCACTGTAGGTGACAATACTTTGAATATAAATGGTACCTATATTCAAATTGATGTAGCTCCTTTCATTGATAATGACAGAATTTTTGTTCCTGTGAGAGCAGTGTGCGAAGCGTTTGGGAAAAAACTCACATATGATAAAAGTGGCCTCATAGTTATTGCAGACCGTGAAAATTTTTTTGATATGAGAAATGATTTAGGGGTTTTTCGTACTCTTGCCGGAAATCTCGTTTTTGATGTTCCCTCCGGAGAGGATTTGATACAGAGACTCAAGACAAATTATCCTTCAAATTCTCATCCGCGCATTCACTTCAATCAGGCTCGTCTCAATGAAATAAAGGACTCTATCCAAACTGAACCATTAATGATGCAGTGGAAACAAGATGTTGTAGAAACCGCAGATAATTATATGAATCAAGCACTCTTACGGTATGAGATTCCGGATGAAATTCGTCTGTTGCAGGTATCTCGTGAGGCATGGGCCAGAATAGAAACTCTTTCCTTTACATACCTTATAACCGAAGATGCTCGATATGCAGACAGAGCGATTGCAGAAATGCTCAATGTATGTTCATTTAAAGACTGGAATCCGTACCATTTTCTTGATACGGCAGAAATGATGAGAGCGGTTGCTACCGGTTACGACTGGCTTTACAACTATATGTCGGTTTCCGACCGAACTAAAGTGAGAGAAGCTCTTGTGGATATGGGGCTTAAACAAATTATTGAAGATTATAATAATGTGCCGGGGCGCAGACGTACTTGGCTGTGGGCGCAATCTGCGGAGCCTGACAACTGGAATCTTGTATGTAATGGCGGAGCGCTTATTGCGGCACTGGCTATTGCAGATGAAGAGGAAGAGATTTGTTCTCAGGTACTTGACAGTGGATTGAAACTTATTCAAAAAGCAGTACTCCTTTACGGACCCGATGGTGCATGGTACGAGGGTCCGGGATATTGGGAATATGCAACAAGCTACTATGTTGGTCTTATGTCAGCTATGAATTCGGTATTTGGCGATACTTTTGGATATATGAACGTTCCGGGGGTTGCTGAGACCGGTTACTATATAAATGCTCTTTCGGGGCATACAGGAGTGTTCAACTTCCACGATGCTGTTTCTGATAAAATCAGTTCGCCGACTCTATTCTTCTTGTCAGATGTTCTTGACGATGCTTCGTTGGCTCAACTTAGACTTGATTTTATGGTAGATAATGATGTTAAGGCAACGTCTAAAGATATGATGTGGTACAATACATCCATGACAGGGGCGTCTTTTACTATGCCAAAGGATTACTATTATCGTGATACCGAGGTTGTAACTATGAGAAGCAATTGGAACGGTGCCAGCGCCATAATGACAGGACTGCATTCCGGTAAGATTAATGTATATCATGGGCATATGGATGCCGGTCAGTTTATTATTGATGCTTTTGGTACACGATATGCAATTGATATGCCCCCTGAAAATTATAATATAAAAGACAATATATGGAATCTTTATCGAAACAGAGCAGAGGGTCACAACACGCTTGTAATCAATCCTTCAAAGGATGGAGGTCAGGATTTAGCTGCAGAACCTAAGATTAACAGATATGACAGTTGTGAATCCAGTGCTTATGCCATAACTGATATAACGAGTGCATACCAGGCTCAGGCAAAGAGTGTAAAGAGAGGACTCAAGTTAACCAATAATCGTACGGTAATTATTTTGCAGGATGAATTTAAACTCAAGGCACCCTCCGAGGTGAAGTGGTTTATGCACACAGAATGCGATGTGGAAATAGCTGATGACGGAAAAAGTGCCAGAGTAAAAGGTAATTACAGAGATATGATAGTTTATCTCCTTGAAGATGTCGATGGTACCTTCTCGTATACATCTGCTTCACCTTTGCCAACATCTCCTGTCAATGATGAACAGGACGAAAACTTTGGATTTGGAAAACTCGTATTTACGATGCAAAATGTGACTGAAGGAAGGATTCCTCTTGGATTTTCATTTGTTCTTCCCGGTGGAGATGCATCGGTCGTTTATACACCCGGTGTTAAGCCGCTTGATGAATGGGATTTAGACTATTCTGAAATTAAAGAACTTCCCAAGCTCAAAAATCTAACTGTAAATGGTGAACCTATTAAGATGTTTTCTCCTGACAAACTTATGTACAATTATCGACTGTCAGATGGCGAAACAATTCCCACGGTAGTTGCCGAGAGTAATGATGATGTTGAGATTAAATATCCCAAACGTATGCCGGGTTACATAGAGATAACTGTTATATCAAAAGCAAACAAAAGTGTCAGAGAAACATATATGATTTCCATTAGCCAAGAAATACTTTCAAAAGCTCCAATGGGATATACATCTCTCAATATTGATAATGTTGATGCCACAAGTACACCTCAACCTGAGAATTCAGCTTCAAATGTTCTCGACGGCAACCTGGATACCAGGTGGTCTGCACTGGGAGTTGAATCACTTATCTTTGATTTGGGAGAGGTTAAAAAGGTTGGTGCAATTGCCCTTGCTGTGTATCAGGAGAATGATGACAGAAGATTGCAATTCTTCAAAATCTATATTTCAAAAGACGGACTGGAATATACTCAGGTATTTGAGGGACGTTCGTCAGGAACAACACTCGAAAAAGAACTTTTCCCATTTGATGTTTCTGAAGCTAAATATATTAAGGTTGAATGTCATGGCACATCGGTAGGTTCTTGGAACTCGATTACTGAGTTCTGCGCATTTGCTCCCGAAGAATAAAAAGGAGAGACTGATAACAATGAAAAACAAAATGTTGTGCATGTTTGTTATCATTACAGTGTTATTACGGATATTTCCGATATTTGCAGCAGAAGTTGCTATAGACGAAGATTTTGAGGGGTATACAGGGTATGTAAGTGGTAATTGGTATGGGCAGGGTAATGGAAATATTCCTATTGTTCCTGCCCGGCATGGCAATAGCGCATGTCTAAAGTCGACAACTACCAAAATGAGTGAGCTTATTCATCCGTTTTCGGAGTTGGGTGATTCAGTGAAGGCGTTTAAGGTGACATATTCTATATACTTCAAAGACAACAAGGCGGACAGATCTTTTTATGTGAAGGATTCTCGTCAAGGTGAATTTCCCCTTGTCAGTTTTAATGCGGGCAGTAATACAGTAGCCACCCATTCGGGCAGTGTTTCTGCTGAATTTTTTACATACAAAACCGATGTATGGTATGACGTAACCTTACAGTTCAATATTGCCGATGCAGGAATAAAAGTTTCCATCTCAGACGGTGAAAAAAACTTTGAGTTTTGTGGTACAGCTGCCAAAAAGGGTGCGACACGTATTCATCGTATTAATTTTGTATCGTTTGTTGCATCAGACGGAGAATCAAGCTGTTATGTGGACGATGTTTCATTTAAAGTATGTGAACCGTTCAATACCGGCAATATTATTTCATCAAACGGATTTTGTGCAGGGTTTGAAAATGAAGAAGACAACTGCTTTGAGGTTGTTGGGGATAATCCGAATTGTTATGCATATCTCAAGGAAGTTTCGGGGCGTAATGCTTATGGGTTGACATCGTGCGATGGAGATGTGACAGCATCCTCTGATTATAATTTTGAAAAATACTCTGCTATGAAACTTTCGTTTTCAATAAACAAGCAAACAAATGATTCTCAAGTTTGTGTATATGCGAAAATGAATTCCGAAAAATATCCTATTATGTATTTTGAGCAAGATTGCCTGCGACTTGCATCAGGTCATGAGACAAAAATATGTGTTGATAAATTTGTAAACATAACCTTTATTTATGATTTTGATTCTCAAACCTTAACAGTAGATGCTGATGGATACAAGTTTGATTCTGTGGATATGGTTATTCCGAGTTTGGGAATTGTTTGCTTTGAGAATCGTGCACAAAATCATACTTCAACGGTGTACATTGATAGTGTCATATTGTCAGGATATAATCCATCGGGGCGCAATCCGGTACAATCTGACCCCATATTTGAAAATAATGACAAAATATTGGTTGATGATGATTTTAATAACTATAAAGATGTTTTGCCCTATGGTTTTTTTGAGCAGATAACAGCTTACGGAACTCCCGATTGTTCATATTCATATGTGGATGAACCGGGTGGCAAGGCGATATGTATGAGTGTATCGGGAGGCATCTACGAAATGATTAGTACATTTGATTCTGTCACACCCGGTATTTTCAATGCCACTTTTGATGTTGTTCTTCCTGATACCAACGTAATGAAAGCATTTTATATACGAAGTACCACCAACAACGAAATGCCACTTATTGTATTTAACACAAACGGTACTCTCAAAATAGGACATACGGATGTTTCATCGTCGATTTTTACCTATAGAACGAATACACATTACCGATTTGATATTTCGTATAATCTTAGGGATGGTGATGTGACCGTTGTGGTGACAGAAGGCGATAAAAAATATAGTCTCCTTGGGAATTCTTATTCAAATGTCAAACAAGTTTATAGGGTATATTTTGTAATATTTGGTACGACAAATGATATATCACGAATTATTTTTGATAATCTGTCTGTATCTGTTTCGGATTTGTCTTTTCCTGATGTTTTTGTGAATGAAGAGTATGCCGATGTAAATCTTGTATCATCTGTTCCTGCCAATGGTGAAACTTCTGTACAACCGGGGTCGTTTGAGGTTATGCTTGATTTTATTTCGGAACCGTCTGGCGGAAGATTTTTGCTTAACGGAACAGACAGAAACATAACCTCCATATGTTACGAGGGTAAAAGTGTGATACTTACATTGAAACAAACAGAACCAAATACAGAATATGTTCTTTCATATTCGGAAATAGAGTTGTCTGCAGGAATGTTTTCTCACGGGAGAATAAAATTTAAAACCGGGATGGGAATTTCAATTTCTGATATTAGATTTAAAGATGTTCTTGGTGCCACTGAGGTTATGAATACGAGCGGTACAGCGTGCTGCTTCACGGCATCTTCGGATACTGATGAAAAGATATATGTCTGCGCTGCACTTTATGACAAATCCGGAACAAGGATGATTAATGTCAATTTTAAAGAAATATTTCTTACTTCATATAAGACAGAATACGAACTCCAACTTGATGTTGCACCGGATATGTCACGTTACAATATGAAGATTATTATTTTTGATACGAGTTTAAAACCACTGAAAACAGTCAATGTTGCACCTTCGCTTTCAAGGGTAAATGGCGAAATGGTTATGTCGGATTTAGAAGAATTTACCCCATCACATTCACATCCTCGCCTTATGACTACACCGGAAGAATTGACGAATGTAAAACAACGCATTCTAAACGACCAAACATTTCGCAACGAATACATATCTTTGATTTCTGATGCAAATAAGTATTTATATACAACGTGTCAACCCTATGCTATTCCTGATGGTATCAGGTTGCTTGACGCTGCGAGACAGGTACGTACGAGGGTAGAGATTCTTGGACTTGCGTATGTGCTTAGCGGAGATGAAAAATATGCGAAAAGATTGTATGAAGAACTTGAAAATGCCTCTTCTTTTCCCGATTGGAATCCAAAGCATTTCTTGGATACAGCCACGATGCTTTCGGCATTTGCATTGGGGTATGATTATGCATATGATTATATAAGTTTGGATGAAATACGCAAACAAACCATTGTCAATGCAGTTGCAAACATGGGTTTTGAACCTCTGCTTGATGATTATTTGGATCGTCCGCGTACTCGAACATACAAATGGACCTTGACCGATGAACCCGATAACTGGAATGTAGTATGTAATAGTGGTGCGATAATGGCAGCGCTTAGCTTTGCCGAAGAACTACCTGAATATGCATCCACGATTTTTGACTATGCACCTACACTACTCGAAAAGGCGGCACTGCGTTTTGGTCCTGATGGTGCGTGGTTTGAAGGTTTAGGATACTGGGATTATACACTTAATAACTACGTTGATATTCTTATGTCATTGAATAATTCTCTCGGAACTGACTACGGTTTTTCTTCTGTAAAAGGTTTGGCTCGTACCGGATATTTTCTGCATGCGATGACAGGTAGCGCCGGTGTCTTTAATTTTTCAAACAGTTCTTCCGATAAAATTCGAGGAATGGAAATTTTTGGCCTTGCAAATGTTACAGGGGATAAGTACTTGTCTGATTTACACTATACATATATGAAAAACAATAGTTTTTCATTTGGATATCGTGGTATGGTAAGCTATAAAGGAGATTTTGAAGAGGTTGAAAATATTATGGCTCATGATATGTACTATCGTGATGCTGAGGTTGTGTCACTTCGCTCCGGATATTCCTCAGATGATACTTTTGTAGGATTTTGTGCAGGAGAAAATTTTGTGCCACATGCACATCTTGACATTGGAAGCTTTGTGCTGGATATGCAAGGAGAGCGGTTTATATCTGATTTAGGCAGTGAAAATTACAATCTTGGAGGTAACACTTGGAATCTTTATCGTAACAGAGCAGAAGGACACAATGTACCGGTAATTAATCCCGGGGCAGCGCCTGACCAGCGCACTGATGCAAGTTCGGTAATAGATAGGTTTGTTTCGGGCGAAGATGAAAGTTTTGCAGTATGTGATATGACGGATGCATACAGTCCGGACGCATTAAGTGCGCTAAGAGGTATAAAGCTTACAGATAATAAATCTGTCCTGATTGTTCAGGATGAAATTCATTGTGCATTTCCAAGCGAGATTTATTGGTTTTGGCATACTTCTGCTGCAGTGACGTTGTCTGCAGATGGAAAGATTGCCACGCTTACTAAGGGAGGAAAATCCATAAAAGCAGTAATTTTATCCGGTGGTGGAAGTTTTGATGTTATGGATGCACAGCCTCTTGTTACATCACCGCAAAACGATGAACAAAATAAAAATAATGGTATGCAAAAATTAGTAATAGTTCTTGATGATGTTATGAATGTGACATCTGTCGTAGCGTTTATGCCTGCTGATTATTCATATAATCATGCAGATATAATAAAAATTAAAAATTGGTAAAAGGAGGAGATTATGATGAGATTTAAAATCTGTCTTCTGTTACTGATGGCTACTCTCATGAGTTTTTCCGGATTTGTCTATGCTTCGGAAAACAGTGTTGTTTTGGCACCTTTTGATAACTTTGAAAGTTATCAAGATATGCTTGAAGCACCTTGGTCAGCTCAGGGAGCAAGTTCTACAGTACCTATTGGTCAGGCGGGGAGAGGTAAAAGTGCAAAGCTTGTTTCAGTTCCCGGAAAGATGCAGGAGGTTTTTGTAAATGTTCCAAAAACTGATTCTGATAAAAAGTCTGTTATTACTGTGTTTTCGCTAAAACTTGAAGATTTTAATACAAAACGGACATACTTTCTGAGATGTGACACTGATGAATTCCGGGTATTGGATATTGCAACAAACGGTGAACTTATGGTTTCCGATAAGAACATCGGTATCAGGTTGACAACCGGTGTGTGGTATGATCTTGTTGTAGAGTATAACATGTCAACAGGCTTTGTAAGAGTAAGATGTCACGATGGTGAAAGTGAAAAGGTGGCACAAGCCCAGTGTTCGGTTAAAGGGATAAGTGGTATTTGGCGTGTGAACTTTGTTTCGTGGGGAACTCAAGGCGGTGATGCGGTATGTTATATAGATAACTGTGCGTCATATGTTGCTGGTTATGAGGTATCTCCGTATGCAGTCGCAATTAAATCTTACGATTTCGATGATTTTGTACCATCTGCTGATGGACAAAAAGAACCTGAAAACTGGAGACTTCAGAACAAAAGCTCCGGTGCTACAACTGCCACGGTACAATACTTTGATGGGTATGGCAACGCTTTGAATCTGACTTCAAACGGCACTGTGCACTATCAGGTTATACATGATTTTGCAGACATAAGTGGGGATACAGCGATTGTTGAATTTGATTTCAGACGCACTGCATCTTCTTATGTTACATTTGGGCTTAGGGGAAACAATTCTTCCGGAGAATTGACACGTGATAGGTTTCCTGTATCTGTGCTTGCTTCGGGAGATGTAAATGCAGGGGATATTTGCGTAGGTACTCTTGCTCCGGATACATGGTACCATACTGTAATGAATCTTAATCTTGACGAACAGACATACGATATTTCATTTATAGCCGATGACCACACCATATATGGAAGCGGTTTGATTCCGGGTGATGTAAGGGTTCTCAATGGATTTGACTACTATTTTCAACCTCAATCAGGAGCGTCTTCCATATATCTTGACAATGTTTCTGCTCACAGTGAAGTCAACGTTGCTTTTACGCGTACATCATCTGTCGGAAGAATTAATTGTGGACAAAACACTGCCGAATTTGAGGTTGAAGGAGATTTTACGGATGTTGCTGTGAGTAATGCAACTATTACTGTCAATGGCGATACTGAAAATTTTATATCTGTCACATCTGATGGGAATAAGATTAAAGTGAGCTATATGGCAGATGAGTATGAGCAGGGGTATTTTGTTGAAATTTGCGGTCTTCAATGCGATGATGGCACTGCTTTGTCTGCTGCTACTTTCAACTATACTCCGGCTAAATATTCGATATCAGATTTTTCTTTTTCTTCTGAAGTGCTTTCATGCGGTGAAAACGGGGCTTCGCTCGCCGTTGTATCAGAAACGGATGAATATAATAAAGTAACTCTTATTCTTGCACTTTACAGTAAAACGACAGGTGAGATGCTTGCAATCACTTACGACACCAAAGAACTTACTAAAGGCATAGCCGAAAATCTTTCTTGTTCTCTGCACATTCCGGATTCGGATCAGACATACGAACTCTTCGCATATATCTGGGACAGCATAGATGGAATGGAAATTATAGGCGAAACGAAAATTTTAAATTAAAGGAGTAGATTAATATGAAAAAATTATTGGCAATATTATGCACACTTGCAATTCTTTGTTCTGTAATACCTTCGACATTTGCATCAGATAGCGGAATCATTGTTCCGTTTACTGATTTTGAATCGCTTGAAGGCGGTATGGCTCTTGGTAACCAAGAAAAAATTACTAACGGTTGGAAACGACAAGGGGCAGCCGAAAGCGGTTGTATTGTACAAGAAGCAAACGGTAACAAGTATGTTAAACTCATAAACAATACCGGTGGGTATAACGAATTTTTAAATGATTTTACCAATATAGATGATTCGGTTGTTAAAAGTATTCGAATTACCGGAAAAACATATTTTCATGATGATTATATGACAAGAGTATTGATACTCAGAGGTAGTGCAGAAGCATATTATCTTTATTTCAACAGGGATAGGACTGTAACCGTAGGTTCATCTGCAATGCCCGGATTTACATATAACACAGGCGAGTGGTATAATTTTGCTGTTGATTTTAACCCATCAACAGGCTATGTTGTATTTTCAATTACAGATTCTGAGGGAACTACATACACTCAAGATGGTTACGGCACAGCGGATAACAGAGGACTATTCAGAGTAGACTTTTTCACACCTATGGCATATATTCCTCAGACCTCCGAGTGGGGACTGGATGATCTTGAAGTTAGTGTTATTCCTGCCATTGAAGAACAGGTAATAAATTCTAATTTTAGCTCATTGGCAGAAGGAACAGAATTTACAACTGCAACTGACGGATGGCGTTTTGCCGCAAACGGCGGAAGTAACTCATACGCCAAGGTGGTTGAAGAAGATGGTAATAAATATGTGGAATATGCACCCGGAACTAAAGTATGTGAATTTTTGAATGATTTTGCAGCTTATGGTAATGCAACTTATACCGAAGGTTTGAGTTTATCGTTCAAAACAATGTTTACCGGAATGTGTGACCGTAGAATTATGGTTAGAAGTTCCGGAGAATATTATTATTTGTATTTTACCGGAGACGGATATGTTAAAGCAGGTAATACTTGTCTTCGTAACTTTAAATATACAACCGGAAAGTGGTACGAAGTGACTATTAATGTTACTCCTTCAACCGGTTATGTGTCTGTAGTTCTTAAAGATGGAGACAAAATATACGAAGCGCAGGGATATGATACTAAGCAGAGTGGCGGCGTATGGCGCATTAACTTTGTTCAGATGGAAACAGCTTCAGAAAGTGCCGGCGTGTGGAATTTAGACGACATAGCACTTTGTGCTACGGAATCTAAGTCAGAATATGAAAAAGATGTTGTATTTTTTGGTACAGAAACCTTTGACAATTTCGATATCAATACAGAACTTTCGGGTACAGTTGTAAATGACTGGAGAAGTGTAGCGCCCCTTGCAAATAATTCTTCCGTTATGATAAAAGAAAGCGATGGTAACAGATATGCTTCCGTTACAGCGGGCGCGGGGGTCTTCACTGAGTTTTACAAAGAATTGTACGCAATCAACGATGAAGTTGAGGCAGATACGTTAAAGCTTACTTTCTCGCTTAAAATTGATGATAACAATCAGGCAAAAACTCTCTATTTGCGTGGTGACGAAGGAGAACATTCTGTTCTTACCATCGATGCTGATGGAAGAGTATATGTAGGCAATGCTAATATGAATGAAAATGTTATTCCTAATTTCTGTGCACAAATCGGCAAATGGTATGATTACACTGTGATTTTCAACCAGTATACGGGTCAGATTTATGCATCTGTGGAGGATAACGGAACAAGCCGTGGTACATGGGGAACTGCAAACATTAACAAAAAAATCACAAGAGTGAATTTTGTTGTAATTAATGATTTTAAAGAAGGCGTTACAGTATACGGTGTGGATAATGTAAAACTTCAGAGTGCAAATGAAGCATCTTGGACTAAACTTGATATTTCTGATGTGGAATACTCTGTAAATTCACTTACACCCGGTGAGATAACTGCAACATTGAGTGGACAGGTATACGGAAATGAAACAAAACTTACTCTTTTCCTTGCTCTTTACAACAAAACAGGCAGAGAATTAGTGGATGTTAGTGTTATTCCGGTACAGCCTGAAGGTTTTGCTAAGGACTTTGTTGCGAAGGTGAATGTTCCTTCTGATTATGAAAACTATGAAGTTCGTGCATTCTTGTTTGATGATAAACTCATCCCTGTTCAGACTGTTGCTTCATTGCAATAATGATGATTGTAACTGAAAGGAGAATTACATGAAAAGGCTGATTCTAATACTGTCGATAATCTGTTTTGGTACATTTTGTTTTTCCGGATCAGCATTTGCAGATATAGATGTATCTGTGGATACAGATACATCTGTTGTGACCGTCAGCATCCGTCTTGAAAATGCACAGGGCAAAAAAGTGGCGGTAGAAGTGTTAAAACCCGGTAAGAGCGAGGCAGATATTGCTTCGCTCACCCCTTCAAATATAGCTGAAGTTATTGCTTACATTAAAGAAGTTAGGGCTGATAAATCGGGCTATGTGAATTTTAGTTTCTGTCTTGGTAATGAATCTGGGAAATATTCGGTAAGAGCAAAGGCTCAAGGGGATGATGCTGTTTTCTATAAAGATGCGATTGTTTATGTATCACCGAGTTTAGAAGAGGATTTTCTCAATCAATTCAATAACGAAAAACTTTCAAATTATGATAGACTTGCGTTGCTTAATGCATATTCTGATATTCTCGGTATAAATGTGAGCGCATTTGATGTATATCCGCAGGAATTTGCATTGACTGTAGTGGATTTTGTGGGTAGTGGATTTTCGGATGTGCAGACACTTAAGGATTATGTGGAGCTAGGTGTCACAGCTACAATGATTGGCTTTGGTTCCGAAGCTGATGAGGTGAGCAGTGCAATTGAAACATACCGCTTTGCATATGAAAATCAAATTCCTAATTTTGAACTTTTCGATAAATATCTTACGAAAAATGAAAAGTCGAAAATCTATAGTTCTTTGGATGCAGAAGAACTTTTGACTGCAGATGAATATATTGATGCTTTTGCAGAAAGTTTGTTTTTATATTCAATCAAAAATGTAGATGGTCATCAGCATGTTGAAAGCATACTTCGTGTTTGTGAACAATGGCTTGGTGAGGAATTTGGTGATTATTATAATCTGACAAATAAAAAGAATGTTAACCTTATTATTATGAAGGGGAATTATCAAAGTGCTGCCGAACTATGCAAAGCACTTCACTCAGAGGTACGTAAAACAGAGAAAGGTAAGGAAAAATCACCTTCGGGTGGAGGTTCTTCTGTGACTTCAGGCTCATCAGTTAATGTTGTTGTAAACAATCCTACAGCAAATTCCGTCACCGGTATACCTGTCCAACCAAATTGTGATTTTGCCGATTTGGATGGTGCATTATGGGCAAAAGAAGCTATAGTTTCACTTGCACAGCGTGGAGTAGTAAATGGTGTTGCTGATGGGATTTTTGCACCTTCACGAACCATATTAAGAGAAGAATTCGTAAAAATTCTCGTAGGTGCATTGTTTGAGATTGATACTTCTGCGACATTGGATTTTTCTGATGTTTCGTCTTCTCATTGGAGTTACCCATACATTTGTACTGCTGTAAAGCTTGGGATAGTGAATGGTGTTACAGAAAGTAAATTTGGTATGGGATTGCTCATAACTCGTCAGGATATGGCTGTTATGCTTAATCGTGCAGTTGATGCAGCGGGCATCGTACTCGATGATGTGGAGAAAGCTTCCGTTAGTGATACTGCACTGATTTCCGATTATGCTACGGATTCTGTTGAAAAAATGGTGTCCGGAGGTATAATCAATGGCTATGAGGACGGAAGTTTTGCGCCTTTTGAGAGCACGACTCGTGCTCAAGCGGCAAAAGTGATATACGAAGTTCTTAAAAAGGAGGGGTAATTGATATGATAAGGAAGTTGTTGGCACTTATGGTTGCGATTGCCGTTTTTTGGGTAGCTGCAGCGGGTATATCTGTCTTTGCATACGACGAAACATCTTCCTGCGATGAAGAATTTACTCTTTTAGCAGATTTGAGACTCCTTCCCGATGATTTTGTTAAAACTTTCAGAGCTGAAAAAACTATGAAGCGTAGTGAGTTGGCATATATTTTAAATGTATATATGGGATATAGTAAACTTGGAACATCAAATATTGATGAACCGTCGCCTTTCATTGATTTATCGCCTTCTCACAGGCATTACTATGCTGTTCTCAATGTAAATCAATTTGGTATTATGACCGGAGATGGGTACGGAAATTTCAAGCCTGATGCATATTTGACTTATGCACAAGTGATCAAAGTAATTATGTCTGCGCTCGGATATGACGAGTTAGCACTTGCATACGGGGGATATCCGTACGGTTATATTACCGTTGCCGATAAAGCTGAACTTTTTGATGAAATGGCGATTACAGACTATAATAAACGAGCCAAATACGGCGATGTCATAAAGATGCTTGCTGCTGCCCTTAACATAAAGCTTTTGGAGGTATCCGCCATAACTTCCGAAGGTATGTCATTGAGCACAGATGGTAAAAATACGCTTCTGAGTACATACCATAATATTGAAACATACGAAGGGTGTATAAATGCTGTTTACGGCAAGCAAGCTCTTGATATAGAACCGCTTCAATACAATGAGATTGTAATAGATAATACGTGTTATCGTACTAAAGATGATAATAATTTTTCATTGTACTTTGGTTATGATGTGACATTTTATTATGACACATTATCGAATAGAATTGTTGCAATAGATCCTCATATCGATGAAAATAAAGTTACAACAGTCCGTGCGGAAAATATAGTTTCTATAGATAACAATACTATTATCTATGAATCTGAAGGTAAAGAGAAAAGGATGAAACTGGCATTGTCTACAGATGTTGTTTATAACGGACGACTTTATTGCGAATTTGATAGCTCTGATTTTATTTCATATGGTACGACTATTGATTTCATAGATGCCGGAGCTGATAATATAATAGACATAGCATCTATTACATGTCATAAAAATTATGTTGTTAAGTCCGTAAATGCAGATAAAAAGATTATTTATGATATGTATGGTAATGGTAATTTCTACGGAGATGAATCAGGTGATATCATATTTGTCGACCAACTTGGTAATGTTATGGACTTTAGAGAACTCTCTCCGTATGATGTGGTCAGTGCAATAGAAAGTAAAGACAAAAAGATGGTATGTCTTACTTTATCTAATAAAGAAGTCGAAGGGACGGTAGAAGCGATTAATTCGGCCAACGGAACTGTTGCTATAGATGGTTATTCGTATAAACTCGCTTCAAACTTCAAAAAAGGTGTGGGGCAACTCTCGTTAGGTCAGAATGGATTGTTCATGTTGGATATTAATGGTGATATAGCCAGTTTTAAAGCGTATCAAAATTCATATAAATTTGCATATTTTATGGATATGTATACATCTAACTCTCTTGATGGTGGTATTTTTGTAAAGATGCTTACTGAAGATAATGAGATAGTTACCTGTAGGGTTTCCAAGAAGTTTATTGCAGATGGTAGGACTGCAAAAAGCGAAGAAATAATTGATCTTCTTTCGGAAAATGGAGTTGTACAGCCACAGATTATAAGTTATTATTTGTCCCATGGTGAATTAAAAGCAATTGATACGGTTCGTAAATCCGAAAATGGATCAAACGATGCTCTCGAGGTTTTGTATGACTTACCGACTCAGCTTATGTACAATAGTTATCAAGCTGTTCTCGGTGCCAAGGTTCCCATATCGGTAGACACAACTATATTTATGATACCTGATGATGTCGGAGATGAAGATGCGTATCATGTATATAACAAATCGATATTCTCCCATGACAGAACATATCTTGTAAAAGCATATACCGTTAAGGAAGGCGGACATTTTGCTGATGCAATTGTAATGAACGGCGGAACATCTTCAATTTCATCAAATACTCCGGTATTTATTGTTGAAAATATGAGCCATACTCTTAACGAAGATGGAGATAGTGTTGTCCGTTTATGGGGATACTCAGGTGGAAAATATTTATCTTATATTATTTCTGATGAATCTGTCCTTTACAACCTTAAGTCTATCTCAGATTCAAACCAAAATCACACTCTTACGTGTGGCGATGTTATTAAACTCGGGCTTGACAGCACGGGTACCATTGTAAATGAGATAGATCTCTACTACGAAAGAGAAAATGATTACTTAAAAAATAATATGAGTGTTGGTACGAATTTTGATAATTCTGACCGTATGATGAAGGCTAATGTGTATTCATCTATGGATGGTGTGGTAAGACTTACTCAGGTTGATTTGAATACTCCGGATATCAAGTTGGGGATTTCGGATGTAGAGTCTATAATACCTTCGTCATATGATATATATCGCATTAGTGAGAAAAAAGGCAAAACAACTGTTTCTGTTGCAACAACCTCAGATATAGTTGATTATTGCAGCTCTGAAGTGGATTTTTCTAAGGTTCTGATGTTCAGTGCCTATACAAATCCTGGAACGTTAATAATATACAATTGATTTTTTACAATTGAAAGGAAGTATTTTAAAATGCAAAAAGAACTTAGATATGCTGTTGTAGGATGTGGAGAGTTCGGTAATGCTCATTTGCATGCACTGTCGCTTATTACCGGAATAAAAGTTGTTGCACTTTGTGATGTACATATTGAAAAATGTGAAGAAAGAAAGACGCAATATAAGCTCTATGATGCAACTTGTTACACCGATTATAATGAAATGCTTGAAAAAGAAGAAATTGACATCGTTGTAGTAGCTACATCGGATAAGAGTCATGCTCCAATAACTATAGCTGCTCTTAAATCCGGCAGACATGTTATGTGTGAAAAGCCTATGTCTCTTTTTACTGAAGAGTGCGAAGCTATGGTAAAAGCTGCAGAAGATGCCGGGAAATATCTTATGGTTGGTCAGGTTTGTCGTTGTGCTCCCGGCTTTGTAAAAGCCAAGGAAATTGTTGATTCGGGACTTATCGGTGAACTGTATTTCGTAGAAAGTGAATATGCACATGACTATTCTCTTGCAAGAGGTGTTGATGATTGGCGTGTAGACAAAGATCGTGAACCTATCATCGGTGGGGCTTGTCACGCTATAGATCTTCTTAGATGGATTGCCGGGGATCCTATTGAAACTACTGCCTACTCCAACCACAAAATGCTCCCTGATTGGCCGGTACCGGATACAACTATTGCTATTCTCAAATTTCCAAACGATGTTATTGGTAAGATATTTACATCTATCGGATGCAAACGTAACTATACAATGAGAACAGTTCTTTATGGTACAAAAGGTACTATAATTGTAGATAACACTTCTACTGAGATGCAGGTGTTTCTTGAAAAGAGTGAAGACAGAGAATGCTTTGCGGGTGGGTATTTTGGTGATACGGAAGAAAAGGCTATTAAACATTCAATCATAGTTTCGGTTGATAATCATAATGTTGCTGCAGAACATGAACAGATGATAGCTGCTGTAACAGAGGGCAGGCCGCTTGTTACGGATGGACGCGAAGGAGGACGTACTGTGTGCGTTTGTCGTGCAGTTGTCGAATCTGCTGCTACCGGTAAAACTGTAGAAATTAAATACAATGTTTAATCAAAAAACCTGTAGTCCTTAAGGGATTGCAGGTTTTTTCTTTTGTCATTTTTTATTATCTTGCATCTTTTCTCTGTATTCAAGCGGCATACAATTGTGTATTTTTTTAAATGCCTTATAAAAATTGCTTGTTGAGTCGTATCCGACTTGGTGTGATATTTCAGTTACCGAAAGATTTGTTGAAACAAGCATCTTTGTTGCCTGATTTATTCGCAGATTAATAATAAGCCTATAAAAAGTACAACCGTATTCTTTGTGAATGATTCGGCTGATTTGTTTTGTACTCATATTAAGAGTATCTGCAATGTTTTGCAACGTAATGCCGGTGGTGAAGTGTTTGTTAATTATATTGCTGATGGTGGTTAGTCTGCTGATGTTACTTTCTGATGAAAAGGGATTCTTTTCTAAATTCGGTGAATAAATATTATTGCTTTTTGACGATAACATAATAAGATTGAGAATGATAATCGAAAAGTTTACCGAATGCTCAAATAAACTTGCTTTAATAGCATCTTCACTTGGCAACGCAAATTTATAAATTGTTGGATATAGCATAGAACAGGATGTGAGGTGTAAATACGGACCTGAAAAAAGTTTCACGATTTTTTTGTGTAAATCGTGATTTGTTTTTAATTCGTTCTTTTCAAATGTAAAGTTTATCACAAGTGGTTTCTCTACATTATTTTGCGATGGGAGAGCATAGTGATTTACAAAAGGCGATACACATATTATATCGTCCTTGTGAAAGATACTAATTTTATCTTCGATATTCATATAAAAATCATTATCTATTACATAGTAAAGTTCATAATATGGATGAGAATGCAGTTTGCTTGAAGGCTTTGGAGTTTCAGATTCCGTTTCGGAGATAATATCTAAAACATGGGTGAATTTTGTGTTTTCCAGATTAAAAACAAATTCTTTATGTTTGTGAACGGTATAATCATCAAATTCTTTTTTTCTCATATGTATCACCACTTTCGATTATAGCATTAGTCTGTGTATATGTCAAATATAAGTTTTGCGTTGTAAATACTTGTTATTCTTGCATTATATTACCTGTAAAATCAAATTGATAACGGACACAAATAGCGAAAAATGTCCGATATCAATATTTAAAAAATGTAATGTGCATGATACAATTTAATAAAGTGATAAATGATTTTGTTCAGGAAGATGGGAGGATGTTTGATGATGAAAAAACTATTAAGCACAATCTTAACAATTTGTATGATTACAGTAATGTCGGTATGCAGCGTTTATGCTGATTCGGGCTTTTCAAAATTTTTTGATTTTGATGATTTCCCGGATACTCTCAGTCACGGTGAGACATACAATGAGTGGACAGGAATATATTCAAATGTCTCGAATTATCCGGACACCACAATTGTATCCGAACCCCGAGACGATGGGAAATGTGTTAAATTTACGGTTCGTAATCGTGTTGAATTGGGACTGCGTTATTTAGGCGTGAATCTGACAGAAATTTTTGAGGTGGATTTTTCCTTTAACAGAGCGGACACAAATCATTATTGGATGTTATCTCTTGATGGTGGGTGGAGCACTCCTGTTATTCGTTTCGAAGCCGGCGGAAATACAAATAGCAAAATCAATATCTTCGGAGAAATATTACCCGAGGTATTCGAAACAAATACATGGTATGATGTGAAATGCCTTGTCAATCTAAAAACAAAGCTTGTATCGGTTAAAGTGTTCAAGGAAGATAGCCTTGTTGCCCAAAAGGAAGTGACATACTCAGCTCTTCCCGAAACCGTTGAAAATTTAAAATTTGGTTCCCATCCTTTTGGTGGAGGCAGTTGGGGACAAGCGATACCGAACGAATCATCATCAATCAGCTTTGACGATATCAGTATTAAGCAGATATATCCATTAAGCCTTGATTCATATTCCTTTGAGGATGATCCCGATAATGTAAAAATTGGCGATGAAATTGAATTGGAGTTTAATAATGAAATTAAAGACAGCAGCTTGACACTGAACGGAACAGAAGTCGAATTAGATAATAAGGGAGATAATTTATATAAGATAACCTCAAACCTTTTGTGGAACACAAGCTATGAAATAAAAGGTACAGTTACAGATATCTATGACAGGAATTTAGAGATAGATTTGAATTTTAAAACAATTTTGCAACCTGAGTCATTTGTTAATTATGCCGGCTTTTACAGTAATGACGAAAAAATTTATGAGCTTACTCCCGGCGAGATAAAAGCAAAGTTTGTTTTTTGGCAAACGGAAGATACTCACTATACATATTCCATAGCCTTGTTTAAAGTTGAAGACGGCGTTATAGAAATGCTTGATTTAAAAGCAAATTCCCTGCAGAGCGGTCAAAGCTTGTCGGAGGAGCGTGAGTTATCTGTTCAAGTGCCGGACGATTGCGAAAACTGCTATATCAAAACCTTTGTTTGGAACAGTTTGGACGAAGGCGTTGCACAAAGCGATGAAAACAGTAACGGTAGTAATGTTTTGATGGGGAGGTAGGTTTCATGAAAAAAAGAATTGTTGCACTTGTCTTGATGGTATGTATGATTTCTCCGTTAATGATTACGGGCATATCTGCCCAAGAGCTTGAGAGCGGTGTGTTTGTAAAAGAAAATTTTAATGGCTGTATTCTCGGCGAAAAACCATCCGATGTTTTTTCTGTCAGATATTCCGGAAGCGGCAACATGGCAATTGTTGCCGATAACAGCAATGCAAACAAATGCCTTCTTATACGTTGCGACGGAATCGGCGAAGTGGCTGTTGAAAAAGAATTTTTGAATCCCGATAAGCTTTCTCTTGATCTTTCCTACAGATTCAAATTGAAAGACGGTGACGGTAATTTTTCGATGCTTTCGATTGGTGACGGGGAAAATTGCGTGTCTTTGTTTGAAATAAATAACAATGACATCTGTCTGGACGGAGAATCTTTGGGCAATGTTGAGAATGATAAATGGTACTATTGCGAAATAACTTTTAATCTTTCCAAAAAGACATTCAGCTTGTCGTTAGATGGCAAAAAAATTATTAAAAACAAGGAGTTTGCCATCGATGAAATAAGCAAAATATCCTTTAAAATCAATAATGCCAAAAGAACGGTATATTTAGATGATGTATATTTGCGTAAAGCCGGTATGGGCAGTACAAACGGTGAATACTTTGAGGATTCCCTTCTTTTCCTCAAGCCTATGGAACAGTCTGAGGTGAATGATATAGCTCTTGACTCTGTTTTGATGTATGAAACCAAAACAAAAGCAATAGCAAACGGCAAAGTTGTTATGCCGATAGCTCCTCCTGTTGCACAAGACGGTGCGTTATATGTTTCGCTGAGATTTGTGTGTGAGAGCTTTGGTGGCTCTGTTGCATGGAGCGGAAATGAAGCGAAGGTTGTATACAACGAGAAGCAGTATACGGTAAAACCCGGCGATATGTCAATTGCTTCCGATAATGTGTCAATTTCTCTTTCATCACCGATTGTTATGCACAACGGTTCAGTGTATATTCGTGTTGAGGATTTATGTGCACTTATAGAACAAACATATTTAATTGATGACGGATTAATTGTTTTGGGCGATGGTGTTGAGTATTATGCAACAAGCGACGATAAAATAAAAGACGAAGTAAAAAACATGACAAAATATACCCGTCCCGGCGGTGAGGAAGTAATTGCATCCCTTGTAAAAAAACATCCGGACAATAGCCACCCGCGAATACTGGCAACAAAAGAGAGCATTGAAAATGTCAAAAATCTTATTAACACAGACAGTTTTGCACGGGAGTGTTTTATTGCTCTTGAAAAAGAAGCTGATGATATCTTAACAAAGAAGCTTGTTTCATACGAACTCAGCGGCGGTCAAATGGTTAGTGCAGATGAAGATATCTGGAAGAGAATGGAAGTGCTGGGTCTGGTCTGGCAGGTCACTAAAAATGACAAATATGCCGAGAGAGCATGGAAAGAACTAAATGAGCTTATAAATTTCCCGGATTGGAATCATCTCGGCACATTTCTTGATGCCGGACAATGTATGTACGGTGCGGCACTCGGTTATGATATGTTTTACGATTATTTGTCTCAAGAACAGAGAGCGGCACTCAGAAACGGACTTATTAAGCATGGATTAGAGCCTGCACGAAAGGCATATACCGGAGAATATAATGTTGACGAAAACCGATATACCTGTTTTTGGGTTTCAGACCCGTTTAACTGGAATCTGGTAGGCAACAGAGGTACGCTTGCCGCATGTCTTGCAATATGTGATGAAGAACCATCCTACACAGCTCCCCTCCTCGAATATGCATTACGTTCTCTGGAAATACATTTTAATGAGTGGGAACCCGATGGTGGCTGGCACGAAGGCTCTGACTACGGATACAGCACCTTAAACGGAGATGCAATCATTCTGTCGATTTTCTTAAATGCACTTTCTGATGATTTCGGCTATTCCGATATAGAAGGATTTAAGGCGGCTTCAAGATTTCCTGCATATATGCTTTCGAGCGGAGGATTATTTAATTTTTCTGATGGTAATCCAATTTTAAAACCGGATTTCATTTTTGCAAATATTTTTGCAAAACATTTAAACGATGCAAATCTTGCGGCAAGAAGAAAAGAAGATATTATTTCAAAGAATTATTCACTGAGAGCCATTGATTTGCTTTGGTACAGTCCCGAACTTGCAGACGGAAAAATAGAAGAATACGACAGGGATAAATATTTCAGAGATGTTGAGACAACCGTATCGCGAAGCGATTGGTCTGATGACGGAATATTTGCAGGTTTTCATTCGGGACCAAACTATGTTAACCATGCTCACTTGGATACATGTTCATTTATATATGATTACGGCGGAATCAGATGGTTTCACGACATTCCCCATGATCCCATATCCTACTCCAGCGCAGAATTTACTTGCTACACAAATCGTGCTGAGGGACATAACACTTTGGTCATTGATGAAACACCGTATAATTATGTTGACCAAAACAGCGATGGAATGCTTGAATATCAAAAGTGTCTGGATTTTGAAGGATACGGTGTGGGAGATGCGCCCGGCAGTGATATCAGCTACAAAGAAGCCACAAACGGAAAAATTACCATTCAGGAAGAAAACGACGGCAATAAGTATTTAAACATTGAATCATCTTCAATGAGTACAACAGGCGGAGGCTTTATTAACTGGGAAATTCCATCACCCTATGCTGCCGATGATTTTGAACTTGATTTCAAATTCAGAATGCCTGATATGAGTATGTTTGTACAAGACGAATGGAAACCTCTCGAGATGGGAATTGATCCCGCAAACAGAGCAGACAGATGGTTCCCTCTTTATGTGAACTCATCGGGCATAATAGCCTTTAACAATGATCGGGCGGTTCTTCTTAAACGCACCGTCGTGGATGAGTGGTATTCTGTCAAACTGCAATTGCATCCGAAAACACAAACAATGGATGTATATATAGACGGCGAAAAGGTTGCAAACGGTTTTGTTCCCACAAAAACATTTACGGCAGTCTGGCTTGCAAGAATAACATTCAACAGTGCAACTACCTCTGTTGGATTTGATGATATTGCAATTCATGTCGGAAAAGGCGATAACGAGATTACAAAAGCTACCGCTCGCAGATATGACCAGGAGGTTAAAGGAGACAGCAAAATCACACGTTTTGAGAGTAAGGATTTCGGTTCGATATCGGTATCTGATATGACAAGTGCATATTCCGATAATGCAAATTCTGCAGTAAGGGGAATTATGTTGACGGATAACAGAAAAACCGTTGTCATTCGTGATGAAGTTTCATTAAAAAAGAAAAGTGATGTATATTGGTTTGCTCATTATTCATCTGCTCATAACATGAAAATTGCCGATGACAAAAAATCTGCCATATTATCAAACGGAGATAAGAGCATTTGGATTGGAATCATTTCCGACGGAGATTATTCCTTTGAAATCATGAATGCCCGTCCGCTTCCATACTCACCCGATCCAGAAGGGCAATCAAAAAATGACGAGTGGAAAAAGCTTACAGTAAAGGCAAGCGGCGTTACCGAGTTTGATCTTGAAGTTGCAATCATTCCGTTAATGCCCTCTCAAAATACTCCCGACAATATTCCAAAGTCCGAAAATCTTGATTCATGGCAGTTGCCGGATTCAAAGCAGATAAATCTGACTTCGCTGAAAATTAACGGGGCTGATGTTAGCGGATTTGATCCCCAAAAAAATATTTACAACATAAAATGGACATCCACTGCTGTTCCCGAGGTTTGGGCAGAAGCGGAAAGGGGAACAGTCAAAATAACAAATGCATCCAATGTTCCGGGATATGCAACGGTTGAGGTTACAGATGGAATAGACAGATCTGTATACTACATCGGATTTGAAACCGAGAACATTATAAGAAATAAAATTCAGGGATATGATATCACCGAAAAGGATATTACCGTAAGTGGCGCCGAAACCGGGGACCAAGGCGGAGAGAAAACAATTGATGATAACCTGTCAACGAGATGGGTAACTTCCGGTACCGGAAATTGGATAATCTATGATTTCAAAGAGCAATGCACCTTCAACAAACTGCAAATTGCATGGTACTACGGAATAGGCAGACAATATAAGTTTATTATTCAGGTTTCCAAAGACGGAGAAACCTGGGAAACAGCATACAACGGAACCAGCAGTGGTTTGAGCAATGAGCTTGAAGAGTACCGGTTCAATTCTTGCAGTGGAAGATATTTGAAGATTATTTGTAATTGCTATGGTGATGATTCCAATCCATATAACAATATTGCTGAGGTTAAGTAAAGGAGAGAAGCTTGTGAGAAAAGGAATAGTTTGTTTTACAATATTTTGCATGCTTGTTTCAACTGTTGCTTTTGCACAGATTAAAACAGCCGGTGTGGACAGCCAGACAAGAATCATTAATATATCCGGAACTGTAGCTGACAGTAATAAAAAAGTTTCAATAATTATCACAAAGCCCGATGTTACATTTGATGATCTCAGCGAATCTAATCTGAAAGAAAATACGATAATGTTTTACGAAACAACATCTGATGAAAACGGGAACTACGGCATTCTGTTCAGAATGCCGCAGGGCTCGGTATCGGGAGAATACAACGTTTGGATTATGGGGCAGAGTGAAAGTCGAAGCTTTTATTATGCAGATATCGATGAACTCAACGAGGCATTGTCAGCCATGAAGAGCGCAGATGCGGCAACGATTGAAGCTGTCATAAAAAAATATGCAATAGATAAAAACGTGTTTTATCTTGATACAGGCGATGAGTATAGCTCATATATGACGAATGAAAAAGTCAACAGTTTCTTTGCAGAGGCATTGGTTGATTCGTTGGCTCAATGCAGTGATTTGACAACAGAAAATGTTTCTGAATGCTTTGATATTGCCATGGAACTTACGAGGTATTCATACGGAGATTATGAAAAGATATTGGAAGCTATAAATAATAATTATCTTGATTTAACCTTTGACAGCGAGCTTAAAGCCGAGGAAATTGCAAAGATTTTTATCAACATCAGAGAAGTGACATCTAATCAAACGGCACTTCAAACAGAAATCCGTACATCCGAGGCGATAGTTAAGGTAAATAAGGTAACCAAAGGAATTATGACAGATGTTCTGACTGAGTATAACGATATATTCAACTTGAATTTAGACGGCGATTATGCAAAGGTTGATAAGATTCAGGTAAATAAATTTCTCTGTGATAAAAATTTCGAAAACGTTGAAGAAATCAGAAGCGCATTTAATAAAGCTGTTACTCATGTAAAAAAATCCGAAAAAGACAGCGGCAACTCGGGCGGAAGCAGTTCCTCGGGTGGTCACCGAGTTGTTGTTGAATTGTCAGAGCCCAAAAACAACGTAACAGATTCAAATGATATCAACAATCCGAATGATAGCGGAAGCTCCAATGACAGCAATGTGTTTATCGATCTAAATGATGTGCAGTGGGCTGTGGAGTATATTAATACGCTATATTCCCAAAAAGTCATATCCGGAATGGATGATTCACATTTTGCTCCAAATGATAATATTACAAGAGAGCAATTTCTCAAAATGATTGTTTTGGCATTCAAGGTTAATCCGACGTTTAACGGCAGTAAATTTAAAGATGTTGAGGATAACTCCTGGTATGCGCCTTATGTTTCATGGGGATATGAAAACGGAATTATAAACGGTATAAGTGACGAAAGGTTTGGAGTCGGAGAAAGTATAACGCGAGAAGATGCATCCGTTATGCTTGTAAGGATGCTTGAGAAAATGAATATTATGCTTCCGGGTGGTGAAGTTTTATTCGGCGACAGCGAGAAAATTTCTGACTATGCAAAACAGGCAGTCGGCAAGCTATGCGGAAAGGAAATCATAACCGGTATGCCCGACGGCACATTTGAGCCAAAGTCATTTCTTTCACGTGCACAAGCAGCTAAAATTATTTGTCTCTCAATGAAAGTTGGTGGAATACAATGATAAAAAAGTTAACATCACTTATTACGGCACTATGCCTGATGACCGGTATTATTGCATTTGCACAGAATGATAACGAAGCTGAAACCTACAATAAAGAAATGGAATTGCTTTGCGGTCTTAATATCATGGGAGAAGATGACCCCAATATTGTAACAAGAGCAATGTTTGCACAGTATGTTTCAAATATGATTAATTACTATGCACGACCACAGGGAAGGTCAGGTGTATTCTCCGATGTTTCCGAAAACCACGAATACAGCGGCGCGATATATAACTTATCAGACAGAGGGATAGTTTCGGGTACAGAGGAAAGCAGATTTGAGCCGGATAAGCCGATATTGTATGAACAAGCATTAAAAATTATTTTGAACGCCGCAGGCTATGGGAAAATTGCAGATTATTACGGGGAATATCCCTTTAATTACCTGATGCTTGCGGCAGAGTACAAGCTCAATGCAGGACTTGCCAAACAAGTCGGAGAAGAACTGTCAATCGGAGAGACTGCACTGCTTTTATCAAACACACTCAAAATGGAAGTGCCTGTTTTGGAGGCTATCGGGAATAATGAAGAAAGTTTCCAAATGAGCAGTGTTAACACTTTCCTTGAAGAGATAATGAAAATAAGGCTTGTAACGGGTGTTATGACCGATAATTCAATAACTTCTCTCACGGGAAACAGCAAGCTTGCCAAAGACAAAGTGATTGTAAATAACGAAATACTTGAATGCGAAAGCTCAAAGTATCACAAATATCTGGGCTACCGGGTTGATGCATACATAACGTATGGCAAAGAAAAGAAAGTTATATATATGACAGATTCGGAGTCGAACAATGTTCTTTCGGTTTCATCAGAAATGATTCGACCCGACAGTAGCGATTTTTCGGTTAAGAAATTTATATATGAGGATATTAACGGGAAAATCAAATCGGCTTCGATTAATCCCGATGCGGATTTTATTGTTAACAATTTAGCCTATCCCGACGCTACGGCAAACGATTTATGCGTTCCGACAGGCAAAATTATTCTTATCGACAACAACAACGATTGGAAATATGATGTTGTACTAATCAAAAATTCACAAACTTTTGTTGTGACCGGAATATCATTGGAAGACAATAAAATTTACGGTGAAAACGGAAGTGTTTCTCTTGATTTATCCTACCCGATGCATGTTTCCATCACGAAAGAGGGCAGACAAATTTCCATCGGTGATATAAAAATCTTTGATGTTGTTACCTGCTTCGTAAGTATGGATAAAAACTCTGTGGAAATAATTGTAAGTTCAAGAAAAGCAGAAGGCAAGGTCACAGAGATTTCAGAAAACAACAATATTGTTACGGTAAATGGTGAACAGTATTCTGCAATTGAAAATGATATTATTTCATCTGTAAACGTAAACGATTTTTACAGCTTCTATTTAGACTATGAAGGGAAAATTGTTGACAAAGACAGGGAAGAGTCACACGCAAATGTAGCCATGTTTCGTGATGCAATGGTTGAAAAAGGACTGGACGGAAAAGTGAAAATTAAAATTTTTACTGCCGGCGGAAAACATGAAATATATAGTTGCAGTGATAACTTGATAATTGAGGGTTATAAAAAAATATCTGACGAAGATATGGCGGATTATCTTTGCACCGGTGCGAAAAACAAGCTTATATGTTATAGCTTGAATAGCGCAGGTGAAATATCACTGATTGAACTTGCACATGAAGACTTGGTGATGCCTGACGATAAAGCGGGCGATCTGCAGCTTTTTCAAAAATCAGGTACATATCAGTATTCGGGGTCACAATCCTGCTTTGACGGAAAAATTATGATTTCTTCCAACACAAAGGTGTTTCTCATGCCCGAACAATCTGACGAAGATAATAAATTTAAAGTGACAGACATTTCATATTTCAATCATACCCGTTCATATCAATTAGAGGGATATAGCATCGGAAAGAAAAACGGTATTGCCGAATATGTTATTGTCCGTACAGCCGAGAACGAAACATATTCCAATACGGACTATCCGATCGTAATCGATTCCATATCTGATGTTTTGAATGAGGATGGGGATATTAAAAAATGTATTAAGGGATACAGCGTAAACGGTGAAGTGAATTATTATTTAAATAACGAAAAACTTGCCGAAGATTTGGTCGAAGGCGATATTATAAGATGCGTGACGGATGTTAATAAAGAAGTTATTCATATAAAGAAAGTATTTGACGTTGGCTTGAAAAAGCTCGTTAATGATTTGGGTGACACTTATTTCAGCAATACAAGAAGCGTTTATTCCGGTGTTTATGTGAAATACAACAATATCGTTGGCTTAACAACACTTGATATTTCGTCGAGTGATGTAAAATCCGTTTTGGAAAATATGGAATATTTTAATTTAAACGGTGCCGTAATCTATCGGTATGATGAAAAGAAATCCCATCCCATATCAAAATCTAAAATTGATGACATCGCGGATTATTTCAGCACAAACGAAGAGTATTCTAAGTTTTATATGTTTACATATAGTGCCATTCCGAGAATGATAGTGATATATTAAAACAAATGGTGATGTAAAGTGATAACAGAGGCAAATTGGATTTCGGCAGAATGGACTGCACAAGGGCAGGATGACTGTCCGGTATTTTCCAAGATTATAAATGTAAAAAAAGAACTGAAATCAGCAAAATTGTCAATTACCGCTTTGGGTGTATATGAAGCGGTAATTGACAACGAAAGAGTCGGTGAGTTTTACATGGCTCCCGGATGGACAAACTACGCAAAAAGATTGCAATATCAAACATACGACATTACCTCACTTTTACATATGGGTGAAAATTGTCTGGAAGTTTTGGTGGGTAACGGTTGGTTCAGAGGTGGTATTGCCGGAACCTATTGCAATTTGAATTATCCTGCAGCCATAATTGCCGAGATAAGTCTTGTTTATTCGGATTCAGAAGAAAAAATATATTCTGATGAGTCTTGGAAAGCAAAAAAAAGCAACCTTCGTCTCTCGGATATTTATAACGGGGAGATTTATGATGCAACTTATGAAAGCATTCAATATAAAGTAATATGCTATGATTTTTCCAAAACAATGCTCATACCGCAAGAGGGTGAAATAATTTGTGAGCATGAGGTTTTGTCTCCGGTCAGGGAAATTCTGACACCCAGAGGAGAGCGTGTACTTGATTTCGGTCAGGAAATTACCGGAATAATAAAAACAGAAACCGATGCCAATCACGGAGAAATCGTTGATATTTCTTTTGCGGAGATGCTTGACAAGGATGGTAATTTTTACATAGAAAATTATCGGAATGCAAAATCAATTTATCAGTATATTTGCAAAGACGGGATGCAAACCTACAAGAACAAAACAGTATTTTACGGATTTCGATATATCAGAATCAACAGAGCACCCCAAAAAACAAAATTTTTTGCTGTTGCCACATATTCCGATATTACCAGAAGCGGTTGGTTATATTCGGGCAACGGAACATTAAATAAATTATTTGAAAACATTATCTGGAGCCAAAAGGGTAATTTTTTAGACATTCCCACAGATTGTCCTCAAAGAGATGAAAGGTTGGGATGGACGGGAGATGCACAGATTTTTTGCAAAACGGCTATGTATCAATTTGATACAAAGAAGTTTTTTACAAAATGGCTCGCCGATATGAGGAGTGCCCAGCGATATAACGGTGAAATTCCGCAAACAATCCCCGAGAAATTCAGCTCTGATAATCCCACTTCTGCGGCATGGGGAGATGCGGCTGTAATTATTCCGTGGACATTATACGAAATGTACGGGGATATTTCCCTTTTAAGAAAGCACTTTCCTATGATGCACGATTGGATTACATATATAGAAAACGCCACAAATCACAAAAATCTCTGGACCGGACATTTTGGATTCGGTGACTGGCTTGCTCTTGACGGTGCCGACGGTGATTACAAAGGCTTGTCGAGTATTGATTTTATCTCAAGTGCATTTTATAAGTATTCGGTGAGTTTGACAAAAAAAGCCGCTCTTGCCCTGGGGCTTGATGCAAGTGTATATGAAAAAAAAGAAAATGAAATCCGCAGGGAATTTATAAAGTATTTTCGACGTCCCGCAACACAGACAGAATATGTTCTTTCGCTGTGTTTTGATCTGACCGACAACAAAGCGGAATATGCACAGGCTTTGGCAAAACTTATTGAGGAAAACGGTGTTTGGCTTAATACGGGATTCGTAGGTACTCCGTATGTGTTGTTTGCGTTGAGTGAAAACGGATATACCTCTTTGGCATATTCTCTTCTTCTCAGAGAAGAATATCCCTCATGGCTCTATAGTGTAAAGAAAGGTGCAACAACAATTTGGGAGCATTGGGACGGAGTAAAAGATGACGGTACAATGTGGAGTTCTGATATGAATTCTTTTAATCATTATGTATATGGAGCAGTGGCAGGCTGGGTGTTTTCGGTTGCCGGTGGCATCATAATAAATGAATCGGGTATCGAGTTAAAGCCCAATCCCGACAGGCGCCTTGGGCGGCTTAAAGCGGTATATAATTCTGTTTACGGCAAAATAGTTTCTTCGTGGGAATATAAAGGTGATGAAATCATTTATTGTTTTGAAGTACCTGTTCAATGCAAAGTCACGTTAAACGGAGATGTACAAATGGTTGAAAAAGGAATTTACACTATCACTAAACACGTGAACGAATATAGCTGTAATCAAAAAATTGACATAGCCGGCAATTTTTGAACGACAATATATGGATTTAAATCAATGTAAGGGGTGATGTTTAAAAAGATACGAATAATCCGGCCGGATTCCAAATGGTCCGCTAAAAATAAATAAGGATTAATTTGGACAGGCACAAGCCCAAATCCTGCGAGGCAAAAAGCAGGGAAATTTTTATTGTCTGGTAATTCAGACGGAAAGGATGTTTTTGATGAAAAAACTATTAAGCACAATCTTAACAATTTGTATGATTGCAACACTGGCAGTATGCAACGTTTATGCAAATTCGGATTTTTCAAAATCATATGATTTTGAAGATTTTCCGCAAACTCTTGGTCATGCTGAGGTCTACAAAGAGTGGACGGGAGTATATTCAAATTTGGAGAAATATCCCGGTACGACTATTGTATCCGATACTCATGGTGATGGAAAATGTGTGAAATTCACAGTGCAAAACCGAGTCGAATTGGGAATGAAATATTTGGGAGTAAATTTGTCTGATTCTTTTGAAATTGATTTCTCTTTTAACAGAGCAGACACAAATCACTACTGGATGTTATCTCTTGATGATGGATGGAGCAGTCCTATTGTTAAATTTGAAGCCGGATCGGATTCGAACAACAAGATCAGTGTTTTTGGACAAACATTACCTGAAGTTTTGGAAATGAATACATGGTATGATGTGAAATGCTTTGTTAATCTCAACACTAAGCTTGTAACCGTAAAAGTATTTAACGGAAACAGTCTTATTTCGCAAATAGATATGACATACCCGGCACTTCCCGAAACGGTTGAAAATATGAAGTTTGGTTCCCATCCTTTCGGTGGAGGCAGCTGGGGACAAGCGATACCTAACGGTGCATCGTCAATCAGCTTTGATGATATCGTAATCAAATCTATTCCTGACTATGCGACAGATCTCGGAGGGGAATATGATTTTGACGATTTTCCTCAAACTCTTGGTAACGCTGAGACCTACAGAGTGTGGAAAGGAGTATATTCTAATACCGCGAATTATCCCGGCACTACAATAGTGTCCGAGACCCGTGGCGACGGAAAATGTGTGAAATTCATAGCGGAAAACCGAGTTGAATTGGGAATGCAATATTTGGGAGTAAATTTGTCTGATTCTTTTGAAATTGATTTCTCTTTTAACAGAGCGGACACAAATCATTATTGGATGCTATCTCTTGATAGCGGATGGAGTTCGCCTGTTGTTCAATTTCATGCCGGAGGAGAGAGTGAAAACAAAATCAGTGTTTTTGGCAATTTATTACCGAAGGTTTTTGAAACAAACACATGGTATGATGTAAAATGCTTTGTTAATCTCAATACAAAGCTTGTAACGGTTGAAGTATCGGAAAACGGAAAAATTGTTGCGCTAAAAGATGTGACTTATTCATCACTTCCCGAAACTGTTGAAAATCTGAAGTTCGGTTCCCATCCCTTCGGAGGAGGAAGCTGGGGACAGGCGATACCAAACGGTTCGTCATCCATCAGTTTTGATGATGTTGTAATTAAACCAATCGATGATTACAGTGTTGAACTGAATGTGATAAGAGGCGGAAACAGTGCTGTTGTTGCAACAGTTGACGGCTCTGATGCAAATGCTGCACTAATCGCTGCAAAATACTCGGCAGATGGAGCATTGTTGGAATGTAACGTGGTAGAATACAACGAAGAAGCGGGCGGAACACAAAGCCTTGAAGCATATTTTGCTCAAAGTCTGAAAGACGGCGAGTCAGCTAAGTTTATGCTTTGGGATATGAATAATTTGGAACCGCTTTGCTCACCGGTTATCGGTTAAAACCAATAAATTAAATTTATCAAACAAGAAAGGTGATCATCTATGGAAAAAGAATTAATTTACGGAATTATCGGATGCGGAAGCTTTGGAAACATCCACATGACTGCACTTAAAGATGTAGAAGGCATCAAAGTTACGGCACTTTGTGATGCTCATATCGAAAATGCCGAAGAGGCAAATAAAAAATATAAGTATAATGCGAAATGTTACTCGGATTTTAATGTAATGCTTGATGAGAACAAATTTGATGTTGTACTTGTAGCAACTGCCGATCATGTTCATAAAGATGCAACAGTAAAAGCGTTAAAGTCAGGAGCAAACGTTTTGTGCGAAAAGCCAATGGCATTAAAGTTAGAGGAATGTAAGGAAATGCTTCAGGCTGAAAAAGAAAGCGGTAAGCTTCTTATGGTTGGGCAGATTTGCAGATATACTCCTGCTTTTGTAAAAGCAAAAGAAATCATTGAGGGTGGCCTCATCGGAGATTTGTATTTTGTAGAGAGTGAATATGCACACGACTATTCGATGATTCCGGGAACCGATAACTGGCGTATGCATCCCGACAGACATCCGATAATCGGCGGCGGTTGTCATGCAATCGACCTTTTGAGATGGATTGCAGGAAACCCTTCAGAGGTTACTGCATATTCCAATAACAAAGTGTTAACAGACTGGCCTATTTCAGATACAACCATTGCAATTATGAAATTCCCCAATGGCGTTATCGGAAAGGTGTTTACTTCTATAGGTTGTAAAAGAAACTACACCATGAGATCTGTTTTCTACGGAACAAAAGGCACAATAATTTGTGATAACACTTCTCAAAGCTTAACGTTACACATGGAAAAATCGTCTCAGCACGGATCTTTTGCAGATGGTTTCTTCGGAACAGGCAGTGAGAGAAATATACCGCATCCCATCGCTGTAGGGGTGAATAATCACAATGCACAGGCAGAGCATATGGCAATGAAAGAAGCAATATTAGAAGGTAAGCCATTGCTCACTACAGGCAGAGAGGGTGCAAATACCGTTGCAGTTTGCGTTGCGGTTGTGGAATCGGCTAAAAAGGGATTGCCGGTTGAGGTGGATTACAACTTCTGAGTAGTTAAATGCGGAGGTATGTGAAAATGAAAAGGATGTCAAGCTTGCTGTTAATCGTGTGCTTCGTTGCAGGGATGATAACTTCACTCTCTTGCGCCGCCGATGCGGCAAGCATTGACAGCGGCACTTGCGGAGCCGGGCTTACTTGGGAGATAGAAGATACAACACTCGTCATCAGCGGTAGCGGTGACATGACAAATTGGAGTGAATACAGCCATGTGCCATGGAGAAGCATCAGCTCGTCTGTCAAAAATGTTATAATTGACGAAGGTGTAACGAGCATCGGCAATTATGCATTTTATGGTTTTTCCGAACTCTCAAGCATCAGCATACCCAATAGTGTAACGTGTATCGGGGATTATGCCTTTTATGAATGCATAAGCCTCACAGGCATAAGCATTCCAAATGGCGTGACAAGCATCGGAGACGATGCGTTTGCGTGGTGCTTAAATCTTGAAAGCATCAACATACCAAACAGTGTAACAAGCCTTGGTAACGGCGTGTTTTATTGGTGTATTGCGTTGTCAGACATCCTTTTATCTGACAGTGTGACTCTCATTGGAAACAGTGCTTTTTACAGATGTATAAGTCTCACGGATGTCAGCATTCCAAGCGGTGTAACATCTATAAACGCCGATACATTCTGCAGGTGCATCGAGTTAAAATCCATCAGCATGCCTGAGGGTATAACAAGTGTTAGCGACCGTGCGTTTTACGAATGTATCAGCCTTGAAATTATTAATATTCCCAATAGTGTGGCGTGGATTGGTGAGAATACTTTTTACGGTTGTTCATCACTCATCAGTATAAATATTCCGGACAGCCTTACCAGAATTGAGGATGGTGCATTTGAACGGTGCGAAGCTCTTGCACAAATTGATATACCAAACACTGTGACAAGCATTGGTGAGTGGGCGTTTTACCGTTGCAACAGTCTAAGCGATGTGTATTACGGAGGTAGTGCAGAAGAGTGGGGTAAGATCGGTATTGAGATAGTTAACACAGATCTTGTAAATGCAACAATTCATTACAGCAGCGTTATGCCTGATGTTTCTGAGCCGCCTCCTGTAAGTGTTGTTTACAAAAAAATTGGTGAAAAGGTTGAATTTACCGTTATTGCTAATGATTCTGCCCGTTTAACCGATTTTTCGAAAGTAACATTATTTTTGGCAGAATATGGGAGACGAAATGTGTTAACCCGGGTAAAAAAAGGTGTAAACGGTAACATATCAAATAATATGATGACAGTTACGGTGGATTTGCCCTTGTCAGACAACTATAAGTTTATGCTGTGGGGCATCAATCAAAAGCCAATTATAGTTGCGATAACTGATATTGATTAGAATAAAAATCATTACATAAAAACCTTTACTTCATTTGCAAAATATGATATGATGTGAAAAAGGAGTGATTTTCGGTGATGGATTTTAACAGCGACAAAATAAAAAAATACACAGGACTTGCAATTGCAGATGTTTTGCCGGCGAAAGCTGCCAAAATGTATCTTGCATGTCTTGAATATATGCATGAGGCGTTTGGTGATAATGTTGAATATGAAAGACTTTCGGAGCAGATACTTCTTTGTGACGAAACGAGAGATTTTCTTTATTCATCTCCAAATCCCACAAGATACCAAAAGGGCACACGTCCCATTCTTGAAAAAACGGTTTCCGATGTTTGCAACGGCTGTGCAACAGACAAGGAAAAAGTTCTTGCCATTCTTGCATTTATTCGTGATTTGAGGCTTAAATTTGACGGTCTTGATTTTTTCTACGGCGGTACCGAAGAAGAACTCATCAAAAAAGGCGAACGATTTTGCGAGCGTGTATCAAGACTTATGGTGTCTCTGTGTGAGGTTGCGGGCATTTCCGGAAGAATTGTTTTTCACTCACGGGGGCATATCACAAGCGAAATTTGGCTTGACGGCAAATGGAGCTATTTTGATCCTCGCTACGGCGTGTTTTTTACGGACAGCTCGGGAAAGATAATGTCTGTTGACGAAATTGTGGCTAATCCCAATGCAATAGACTCTCAGCCCGATTGGGTAACTGCTTATGTTTCCGATGAGAAAACCGCAATGCCAAACTGGAGAGAAAATCACAAAAAATACTTTGATGTGCGTGAGCTTCAGCTTATGCAGCACTATTCTCTTGCCGATTCACATAAGTATCATTTTGAGTGGATGCCCAATTACGAATATAAAGGTAACGTCAAAAGGGAAGAAGCTCACAAGCGCTATGTTGATGCAATTAATGAATATTTGGCATGAAAATTCGTTTTATTATGATGAATCGATAAAAAATTAACAAATTAGTGCGGTTTTTACCGCACTTTTTTCTTTAATACTTATAAATTTTCGATATTTTGGAAAAAATTGAAATAAATGCTTGAAATTTTCAACATTTTATTATACAATTAACGTTGGTTAATAAGAAATTATATTTGGAGGTAATTGGAAATGGCACATAAGTATGTATATCTTTTTTCCGAAGGTAATGCTACTATGAGAAACCTTCTCGGCGGTAAAGGTGCAAACCTCGCTGAAATGACCAATATTGGTCTCCCTGTTCCCCAGGGCTTCACAGTTTCCACAGAAGCATGTACACAGTACTATGAAGATGGCCGTAAAATCAGCGCTGAAATTCAGGCTGAAATCATGGAAAACATCACAAAGATGGAAGCAATCTGCGGCAAAAAATTTGGTGATAAGGAAAACCCCCTTCTCGTATCCGTACGTTCAGGTGCAAGAGCATCTATGCCCGGTATGATGGACACAATCCTTAACCTTGGTCTCAACGAAGAAGTTGTTGAAACAATTGCTGCTAAAACAGGCAATGCAAGATGGGCTTGGGACTGCTACAGAAGATTTATTCAGATGTACTCCGACGTTGTTATGGAAGTTGGTAAAAAATACTTCGAACAGCTCATCGATGAAATGAAAGAAGAAAAGGGCGTAAGTCAGGATATCGAGCTTACAGCTGATGACCTCAAAGCTCTTGCTGCTGCTTTCAAAGCAGAATATAAAAACAAAATCGGTAAAGACTTCCCCTCTGATCCCAAAGAACAGCTCATGGGTGCAGTTGAAGCTGTATTCCGTTCATGGGACAACCCCAGAGCAAACGTTTACCGTCGTGACAACGATATTCCTTATTCATGGGGTACCGCTGTTAACGTACAGATGATGGCATTCGGTAATATGGGTGACGATTGCGGTACAGGTGTTGCATTCACACGTGACCCCGCTACAGGCGAACCCGGACTTATGGGCGAATTCCTTGTAAACGCTCAGGGTGAAGACGTTGTTGCCGGTGTTCGTACACCTATGCCTATTGCTCAGATGGCAGAAAAATTCCCCGAAGCTTTTGAAGAATTCAACAAAGTTTGTGCTATCCTTGAAGATCACTACCGT
>JAFQBA010000101.1 GCA_017416845.1 Clostridia bacterium | reverse complement strand
TCAAATCGAATGCGAGTCGGGAAGAATTCCCGATTCGCACGTGCCCGACGCTGTACAAAGGTACTGCGAGGGTGAGATTTGGCAAGAGCAAAAAGGCATATAATAAGAGAAAAATATCTTGCAAAGATATTTTTCAACCTATTTGAAATCATTTCAAATTATGAGGTATATTATCACTATTTTTAAAATTATTATATTGCCTTTTTGCGGTCTGAACTTTTTTTACGTCACCGTTAAACTCCAATTTTAATAATTAATTTATTCCGCAAAGGAGACTAACTATGATAAATACTGTTATGGGTGAAATCAAAAAATCTGAACTTGGTGTCGTTTCATCTCACGAACACATTTTCATAGACATGAGAAAATGTGTTGACATAACAGGTGACGAACCACAGTGCTTTTATGATAAGGTATCATGTGAAAACAGAGCAGAAGTATTTGCAAAACCATACGCCATTTTAGACAATGCACTCCTTGATGAGTATGATCTTGCATTAAAAGAAATGGAATATTTCAAAAAGAGCGGCGGTCAGACAATAATCGACTGCACCCCCGACGAAATAGGCAGAGACCCACTCCTTTTGAAAAATGTGTCCGAAGAAAGCGGCATAAACATCATCCTCGGATGCGGTCACTACTATAAAAAGGCACACGCACCTTATGTTAAAGATGCAACGGTTGATGACTTGGCTGCCGAAATGTACAAAGATATTACAGAAGGAGTCGGGAACACAGGAATAAAAGCCGGTATCATAGGTGAAATTGGCACAAGTCAGCCTTTCTATGATGATGAAAAAAAGGCTGTGAGAGCGGCGGGAATTGTTAGTGCCAAAACAGGAAAAGCCATTCATATTCACACTGACCTCTACAGCGAAAATGGTTATGAAATTGTTGATATCCTAACAAAAGAGGGGGCATCTCCCGAAAGAATATGCATCGATCATATTGATGTTCTTCTTCGTCCCGATTACATAAAAGACCTTCTTAACATGGGCGTGTATGTGGAGTTCGACAATTTTGGCAAAGAATTTTATGTTTCCGAAAAAACACGCTTTGCCTATGATCTTGAAAGAATAAAGCTTTTAAAACAGCTTGTTGACGAAGGCTACGGCAAAAAGATTTTGATTTGTAATGACATATGCCTCAAAACCATGTGGAGATCCTATGGCGGACAAGGCTATGCTCATATTCTTGAAACCGTAAAATATATGGCTCTTGAAAACGGCATTGATGAAAATACATATATGTCAATGATTACCGAGAATGTGGCAGCTTTTATAGAATAAGATATTTGGAGACTTACTATGGACATAAAAAAAATTTGTGATATAATAGAAGAACGACAAGATGAACTATTTACCCTTTTATCAAAATTAATTAACATTAATTCCGAAAGTTTTGTGTCACACGGAAATGAAGAAGAGTGTGCACGTTTTATATATAACTATTGCAAAGATCTGGAGCTTGAATGTGATTTCTTTTCACCTCTCGAGCTTGAAGATTTTGAATCTCACCCCGATTATATGCCGGGAAGAGGCCTTGAAAACCGCTATAATGTTGTTGCAAGATACAGAGGCGAGGAAGATGTCGACGAGGTTATGATTATGGCTCACACCGACACGGTGAGAATTGGTGACCTTGCCGACTGGGAAGAAGATCCTCTTTCGGGGAAAATCAAAGACGGCAAAATATACGGCAGAGGTGCCGGAGATGATAAATATGCGTTGGCAACGGGAATGTTTCTAATGAAACTTTTTAAAGAACTTGGTTTTAAACCTAAAAAGAATTTCCTTTTCAGTGCATATTCAGATGAAGAATACGGCGGATCTCACGGTGCACTTTCAACAGTTCTTAAATATCCTGCGCCGAGAATTATCAGCATGGACTGCGACAATAGTCAAATCTGGCATTGTGCATCGGGCGGACAGGAAATAAAATATCTGTTCCACACCAAAGAGGTTGTTGACAGTGCACTTCTTGCTTCAAAGGGGGCATCTGCGGTTGTGGATATAATAGAAGAAACCTTTGCGGCTAACCGCAGAAAAGAAATGGCAGAAAACAGATTTTACAAGGGAACAATTATTCCCGAAACATCACTTCGCTACATGGGAGTTCGTGCCGGAAACAACGGCAATGACCTTGGAAAAGGTGAGGTGTATTTTGTTTTCTACACCGATAAGACTAAAGATGAAATTTGGGCTGAACTTAAAGAACTTGAACTTGTTATAAGCAAAAAGCTCGAGCCTCTCGGAATTGTCGGAGACGGTTTTAAGGGCGAAACAAGATTTTTCCACTATGCATTTTGCGAACCCGATTCTGAAGATGTTAAACTTTTGATTGAATCTTCGGTTGAATCAACGGGGGTGGAACCCGTGGTGTGCGGTTCGTGTCTTTCCGATCTTTCGGTTATTTCAAAATACGGCTCGTCCAAAGCTTTTGGCTATGGCATTGGCAGAGATTTTTCCGAAATTGGCGGATCTCATCAACCGAATGAATTTATAGAATGTGACAAGTTTTTGGAATTTACAAAGACAATAGCAACCTATATAATAAAAGTTTTAAACTAGTTTAAGAAGCAGTTGAAAAATCAGATCTGTTGGTGTATAATTTTTGTAAAATTATACGGAAATGGAGGTTGCAAAGGTATGACTGTACAGGAAATAAAAAATGCAGTTTGTGTGTCGATAGACAAAAACCGCGATAAAATAATTGCTGTAGGTGAAAGTATTTTTCGTGATCCGGAGCTTGGCTACAAGGAATTTAAAACAGCCGAAAAGGTTAAGAATGTTTTTGAAGAACTTGGTCTTGAATATAAAGACAAAATTGCAAGAACCGGTATTGTTGCATCAATGAAGGGAAGGGAACACAAGCTGACAGTCAGTGTTATGGGTGAACTTGATGCAGTTGTTGCTCCACAGCATCCTTTTGCAGATAAAATTACAGGTGCTGCTCATTCCTGTGGTCATTTCGCTCAGATTGCTGCAATGCTTGGTGTTGCATATGGGCTCAAAGAATCAGGAGTCATGGAGCATCTTTCGGGTGATATATCTTTTATGGCAGTTCCTGCCGAGGAAGGTGTTGAGCTTGAGTGGCGTAATGAAATGATGCAAAAAGGAGAAATTTCATATTTGGGCGGAAAACAGGAGTTTGTCAAACTCGGAATTTTTGATGATATTGATGTTTTGCTTATGCAACATACTGCCACAGATGACAAAATGACAACGGCAGGTCCGAACGCAATGGGCTTTGTTGCTAAAATAATTCAATATATTGGTAAAGAAAGCCATGCCGCATCGCCCCATAAAGGCATAAATGCTCTTGATGCGGCAAGAATAGGTCTTACGGCATGTGATGCTCTTCGCACAACCTTTAAAGATGAAGACGGCATTCGCTTTCATCCAATAATTACCAAAGGCGGCAACCTCGTAAATGTTGTACCTGCTTTTGTTCAGCTGGAAACTTATGTCCGAGGGCGTTCCAATGAAGCAATTAAGGAAGCCTCTTCCAAAATCGACCGTGCCCTTAAAGCGGGTGCCGATGCTCTTGGTGCAGAGTGCAAAATATACAATATTCCGGGATATATGACACCTTTTGAATCTGATCTGCTGAAAGAAATCGCCGAAGAAAATATGGTTTCGCTTGTGGGGAAAGACGGAGTTGAAAAGTCAATGTATCAATGCACCACCGATGCTAATGATATTTCAAATCTTATCCCCACGCTTCACGCATCAATCGGAGGAGCAACAGGGACAGCCCACAGCAAGGAATATGAAATTACCAATCCCGAACTTGCCTACATAAATGCGGCTAAAATGCTTGCAATGACAGTTGTTGATTTGCTTGCAGACGGTGCCGGTAAAGGGATTGAGGTTAAAAACAGTTTTAATGCTCCGCATACAAAGAAATCATATCTCGAATATCTTGAATCATTAAAGAACCAATAAATTTATTATAATAAACGAAGGAGACTCCGGTATGAATTTAATTAACATTGAAAAAATGCAAAAAATCAACAAGGAAGAGATCATTAATCCTTCTCGTTATACCGATGAGAAAAAAATGACCAAAGAAGTGCTCGAATCTGCCCTTGCCGATGCTCTCAAAAAGCTTGATAAGCTCTGGGAAGATATGAACGGTAAATTTCCGTCGGAAACAAGCATCAAAAACAAATATGAAATATGGGAAAACGATAAAGGCTGGGGAACAGGATTTTACACAGGAATGTTCTGGCTTGCATATGAAGCAACCGGTGACGAAAAATACAAAGAAAGAGCTCTTGCACAAATTCCAAGCTATGAAAAAAGAATTGACGAACAGCTTGGTGTAAACCATCACGATATGGGATTTTTGTATTGTCCTTCCTGCGTTGCTTCCTACAAGATTGACGGTTGTGAGCAGGGCAAGAGAGCGGCAATTAAAGCCGCAGACCATCTCCTCACAAGATATATTGAAGAAGGAAAATTCATTCAAGCCTGGGGCAATGTTGGCGAAAGTCTCCGCCTCATCATTGACTGTATGAACAATATTCCGCTTCTTTTCTGGGCAAGTGAAGAAACAGGCGATAAGAACTATTATGAAAAAGCATATAATCACGCTGTAACAACAATAAATAATATTGTTCGTGAAGATGCTTCAACCCACCACACCTATTTCTTTGAACCCGACGGCACTCCTGCATACGGCAAAACCGCTCAAGGTGCGGCAGATGATTCATGCTGGGCAAGAGGTCAGGCATGGATTATAAGCGGACTTCCCATAAGCTATAAGTATACAAAAGAAGAAATCATGACCGACCTTTTCGAAAAGGTTGCAAATTATTTTATCAATCGCCTTCCAAAAGATTTTGTGCCTTATTGGGATATGATTTTCTCCGATGGTTCGGGTGAAGAGAGAGATTCTTCCTCTGCTTCAATTGCGGCATGCGGATTCCTCGAAATGATTCCGCACATCAAAGACGAAAACCTTCGTAAAATCTATGAGGGTGTTGTTGACAAAATGATGTATTCTCTCTACACAAACTACAGCACAAAAGACACTCCCGAATCAAACGGACTTCTTCTTCACGCTGTATATACCAAGAGAGGTAATTTCGGTGTTGATGAATGTAACATCTGGGGATGTTATTACTATATGGAAGCACTGGTCAGAATGCTTAAGGCAACTAAAGCATATTGGTAAATTTGAGTTTATCGGTGACGTAAAAAAAGTCCAGACCGCAAAAAGGCAATAAAATAATTTTAAAAATAGTGATAACACACATCATAATTTGAAATGATTTCAAATAGGTTGAAAAATATCTTTGCAAGATATTTTTCTCTGATTTTTGCCTTTTTGCTCTTGCCAAATCTCACCCTCGCAGTACCTTTGTACAGCTTCGGGCACGTGCGAATCGGGAAGTATTCCCGACTCGCATTCGATTTGACAATTCTGAATCGTTTTTTCCTGTCCCCGAGGCAAAGTAAAAATTGCAAGCAATTTTCACTTTACCGAGTTGTCGTTCCTTGTGTTAAACAGCTCGATAAAATTCAATTAATATTCCTATGCAGATAACACTATTTTCAATGAGAGATGATAAATCATGCCAATTTTAAGAACGTGCACTCAATTAAATTTGCACAAATATTCGAAGGATGATGTATGCGAATACTTTAGACAAGGCATAGAATTTCACAAGAATGCAGGATTTGATGCTCTTGATTTCCCAATGAAAGAGATTGCTGTTATGCTCAGTGAAAAATCGGATGTCAACTATAAAAGATGTATTAAACAAGTAAAATCTGATGCATCAAACTATGATATTCGTTTTGAAATTTGTCATCTTCCGTTCACCATATGGAACAGAATATCCCATAGTTCCTCAATGGTTAAAAAGTTCGAAAAAATGATGATGACTTCAGTTGAAGCCGCCGCTTTGCTTGATGTTGACTATGCTGTGTTGCATCCGAATTCCGTAACAATTAATAAAGACGATTTTTGTGAAGAAAAGGAATTTGAAATATGTATGAAGCATCTTTCGCCAATTGCTGATTATGCAAAAAAGCTCGGTGTGAAGCTTGCATTGGAAAACCTTGCTTCGTCATATGTCGGCGAAGATCTTTATCGCTACGGTCAGAGAGCTGAGGAAATTTGCAAAATGGCAGATGCCCTCGGAATTGGCATTTGCTGGGATTTTGGCCATGCAAACATTGCAGGTGCAAATCAGTCTTCGGAGCTTGAGATTGTCGGGTCAAGGCTTTGTGTGCTTCATATTAACGACAACAACGGTTTAAGTGATGACCATCTGTTGCCGTGTATGGGAACTGTTGATTGGAATGATGCAATGAGTGGGCTGAAAAAGATTGAGTTTAACGGACTTTTGAATTTCGAAATCGCAACAACAGCTTTGCCCGGTTGTCTGAGAACTTCTTTTGCAAAATATCTCATGGATACAGCCGGCGAACTATATTCTTATTATTCAAAGCAGGGTGATTTGCATGAATGATTTTAATATCATAAAAAACGACTTGATTTCACTTGGTGTGAAAAAAGGAGATTCAATTTTGATTCACAGCTCATTCAAATCTATGGGCATGGTTGATGGTGGAATCAAAACTTTGACGGATGCTGTTTTTGATGTAATCGGAGACAGCGGCACACTTCTTGCACCCACGCTCTCCTATGAATATGTTCCACAGACAAATCCTATATACAATCATGTCGACACTCCGTCGTGTGTTGGGGCAGTGAGTGAATTTATACGGAGTATGGATGGTGCAAAACGAAGTATACATCCAACCCATTCCTGCGCGGCGATTGGTGACAAAAGAGACTTTTTTGTTTGCGGTCATGAAAACGATTTCACCCCCGTGGGTGAAAATTCACCATTTGCAAAGCTTCCTCTTGTTGGCGGCAAGGTGCTTATGCTTGGTTGTTTTGTGGGGTTTAACACAAGTATGCATGGTGTTGAAGAAAAATTTGGCACAAGCTATGTACTTTCGGAAAAACCCCTTGCACACACAATCATTCTTGAAGATAAGACCTACGAAAAAGACTACTTTCGTCACGCAATTACCAAAAATGGCTACAAGCAGAGATATGACCGCCTCGAAAATGTTATGGATATGAAAAAAGGCAATGTTCACGGTGCAAAAAGCTATCTCATAGACTCACTAACCATGTGGAAAACCGCAATTGAAATGCTCAAAAAAGATGAATTCTATTTTGTTGAAAGGAGATAGAACCCATGAAAAGGCACTATATTCGAACTGTCGGGAACTATGCTCCCGACGGAATATATGAGCTGACAAAAAAAGTATGCCTTGAAAAAGATGAAGAATACACAATCAATCTGTACACCGCAGGCAGATATATACTCACCATTAACGGAAAATATATCTGCGAAGGTCCGTGTAAGAGTCACGAATACACAAGATATTATGATTCTGTTGTCACAAACGAACTGAAAAAAGGCGATAATGAAATCAAAATAACGGTTATGCACATAACCGACGAAAAAAAATTCACTTCGGTGTTCAAAAAACAAAAGATTGAATTTATCTTTGAGGCGGTATCGGAAAGCAATGAAATTGTTAGCTCTGCAAACTGGATTTGCCGCAAAAACAATAAGGTAAAATTTATTTACGGCAGTCCGTTTTACAGCTTCATACCGCCGTATGAAGAATATGACTACACGGGCGATTATGAAGAGTTTGCTCTTGAAACATTCGGAAATGAACCTTTTTTGGATGGATTTGATTTTGAATACGGCCCCGAAACCGTAAACGGAATTGAAAGAGGCAAACAACTTGAAAAAAGACCTATTCCCATGCTTTATCCCGGTGAAGAAATGAATTTTTCTCTTGTTCGAAAAGGAAAGGATTTCATCGAACTTGATGCCGGAAAATATTCCACGTCAAAGGTTTGCTTTAAGTTTAAAAATGATGTTTCTGCAAAAATCATATATGCCGAGTCCTACATTCAGCCCGATGGCACAAAAACCATGTGTGATGATATTGACGGAGTATTCGACGGCAAGTATGACATTGTAAAAATCAAAGCCGGAGATAAGTTTTGTCCATTCTGGTTCAGAGCTTTTCGTTTTATCCGCATTGAAGGCGAGGGTGTTTGTGATGCACTTGAATCTGTCAGTGCAAAATTCTGGCACTACCCCGTGAAGCTTGAAGCAGAGTTTGAGTGCTCCGATGAATACATAAACAAGATGTTTGATATAAGCATCAACACGATTTATTGCTGTACACACGAAACATTCTATGACTGTCCGTACTATGAACAGTATCAGTATGTAATGGACTCTTTAATTGAAGCATCTGTCCTCATGCGTATGACAAGTGACACAAGAATCGTGAAAAAATGCATAGAAGAGTTTGCCGCATCACAAATGGCAAACGGATATCTTTCTTCTTTCTATCCGTCGGTATTTCCTCAGGTCATTCCCGGTTTTACTCTTATGTGGATATTTATGCTTCATGATTATATGGAGTATTCCCATGATACTGCTTTTGCAAAGAAATTTATCGGTACAATATATAAAATTCTTGAGCGTTTTGAAACCGAACTTTCAGACGAGGGACTTGTAACAAGAGGTATATACTGGGATTTCGTTGACTATACTCCGGGCTATCAGGGCGGTGAGCCGGTTTGCGAAAGAGGTAAACCCATAACGGCTTACAGTATGTATTATGCCTATGCACTGCGTTGTGCATCCGACATATGCAAAAAAACCGGAAAGAATGCAATGGCGGAAGAATATGACGAGAGATACTGCGAGATTGCCAAAAACATAAAGAAGCATTGTTTTGATGCCGAAAGAGGTCTTTATAAAGACAGCGGAAAAGAGGGCTCCTACAGTGTTCATACAATTGTCTGGTCAATTCTTGCAGAGCTTGAAGATGAAGAAAATGCACAAAAAATGCTTTCTCATATGAAAGATGAAGACCTTGTAAAAACTTCTTTTTCCATGAACTTTTTCCTTTTCCGTGCTCTTGAAAAAAGCGGAAATGCCGATTTGATTTTTGAAAATTTTGACGGTTGGCGAAAAATGATTGACAACCACTGCACCACCTGGCGAGAAATGCCCAAAGACAAACTAAGAAGTGAATGTCACGCATGGTCAAGTGCTCCGCTTTATGAAATATCTTCAAATCTTCTTGGTGTTAAAGTCGGATTTGAGGATGAAATTATAATAAAACCTACCACTGCAGGTCTTAAATTTGCCAAAGGAAAAGTACCCACAAGATTTGGTGTTGTGTCTGTTTCGTGGACAGACGATGAAAACGGATTTGCAATCAGTGTTGAAGCACCTTGCGCTGTTGACAAAAAGCTTGTTATGCCAAACGGTGACGTACACATGTTTGTTGATTCAAAAAAATCTTACGCAATAATCAAATAAGGTGATGCCAATGCTTAATATTAACGAAACCGGCTTGCACAAATTGTTTCGTGATTTCCACACACTAACAGGAATATCGGTTGTTTTGCTCGATAAGGACGGGAAATTTGTTATGGGTTATCCTGCAAAAAAAGGAGCAAACTTTTGTAACACCATATCTAAGGACGAGCACTGGAAAAGCAACTGCAAAAATTGTGACCGCATAAATGTTGAAGCATGTCGCAAAAATGAGAAAACCATGAAATATTTGTGCCATTTGGGACTCACGGAGGTAATCACTCCTATTTTCGATTCAAATGGAATCTTTGGCTATGTTACCTTTGGCCAGATTCTTACTGAGGACACCGCCGATGAAACCCGAAAGAGCCTGAAACGAAAGTTTGATGAACAAGCTTTCCCGGGAATTTTCGATGCAATAGACGCAATTCCTATTAAAAGCGTTGCACAGATTGATGCCGGAGCGACTGTTCTTGAAGCTATCACCGCATATATTCTTTCAAACAGCTGGGTCACTCCGGGAAAAAACGGATTTATACGCCGTATGGATATGTTTATTGAAAATAATCTCGAAAACAATATAACCGTTGAGGACATATGCAACGAATTCCATTTGCGTCGTACAAATCTCTATGGAATCGCAAAAGACTATCTCGGATGTTCAGTTGCATCTTATATACGCAAACAGCGCATTTTTCACGCATGTCGGATGCTTCGTGAAACCGACGAATCAATAAGTCAGATTGCCGAGCGGGTTGGATTTTCCGATTACTGTCATTTTTCGGGAGTTTTTAGAAAACTTATGGGAATTTCAGCCACAAGCTATCGAAAAAAACACAGACTGTGAGAGAAAAATTTAAAAGATTTAAAAAAGAAAAATGTTGATTAATTTCAATGTTTTTCTTTTTTGATTAGCCTGACAGAAGTTTTTGCGGAAAATTCACTCTTTTTGGCAGAGATTACACCGATGCGGGCGTGCGTGTCAGAGTTGGTGCGTTAATTGAAAATGCGGGCTGTTTTCCAAATTCAACCGTGTATCAGAATCTTCAGAGTTTTTCGGGCGGTGAAGTGAGAAACACAGGTCCTCATCCCATCGACCAGGGTCTTGACCTCATGAACTTCCCCGAAAATGTGAGTGTTTTCTCCAAGCTTGACCTTGCAAAAACCTTTGGTGATGCCAAGGACTATGCAAAAATCATTCTTACAGCACCAAATGCTCCCCTTGTTGACATTGAAATCACAACAACAAACTGCTATGTGCCATATCTTTATCTCATTCAGGGAAGTAAGGGAAGCCTTAAAGCAGGAATGTATCACATTGACATTAAATATTATAACCTCGAAAACGAACCCGACAGAGAAGTTCTCGCGGCTCCCATGGAAGACGAAAACAAGCTTCCAATGTATTGCACCGAAACCTTAAGCTTTACCGAAGAAGCTTTTGATCTTGAAGGCGATGCGTTCAATGTTGGCACAGCCACCTATTACAAAATGATTTATGACTATCTCACAGAGGGCAAGAAAATGGAAATCGACCCCGAAAGCCAGCTCCTTTTGCAGCTTAAAGTTGTCGATCTTATCCATGCTAAAAATCCCCTTGCAGTGAAATTTGATTAATTTTAAATCGAAATTGAATTCGGTTATACAAAGCGAATTTCAAATTACTCACTTTCGCTCTCACTTTTCTTATAGCTCATCGGCGTTTGCCCGGTGAGCTTTTTGAATGTGGAAATAAAATATGTGTAGTTGTTAAAACCCGAAGCATAACACGCATCGGTTACATTATATCCCTTTTTGAGCATATATTTTGCATGATGTATTTTTCGAAGATTAATAAATTCTATGGGAGTGGTGTTAAGTTGTTTTTTGAAAATCCGGCAAAGGTATGACAAGCTCACCTGACAGTGATCGGCAATTTCCTGAATGCCGTTTATGGTGAGATAGTTTGAAGAAATATAATCAATCGCCTTGTTGAGAGCACGGGTTATGGTCTGATTGCCGCTCATTTTATCCTTATCTGCCAAAATGTCACAAATGTATGATGCAAAAGAAATAAGGTGGGAATAGATCAAAAACGAAGCATGTGACGATTTCCCCTCCAACAGCCTGTCAATTTTTCTGAGAATATGAAACATTTTTTCTGCCGCCTCGTGAGTGGGTGAAATTATGCTGTGTTTTTTTTCGGACAAAAACAGCTCATGAAAAGGGGATAAGTCATTAATGTGTTTAAAAAAATCTTCCGGAAAGTTTATTTCATAATATTCTATTCGGTCACGCATGAGAAAAATCGGCTGATATATGTCGTTTCTGCCTATCATCACTACGCTTCCGAATTTGGGAATATACACATTGTCATTTATCATCATTCGGGTGTTATGCTCAACAAAAACAAAAATCGTATAATAATCGGGGCACATTTTCTCCGGTGCAGAAAAACCTTTATCATCATCAAGAATGTGATCGTAATGTCTGAAAATTATGGGGTTACACTCTTTCGGACTGTATGTTGAAAATTTTATGCGTCTCGGACTGCATGACATATCCCAAGGATCATCATAAGATTCGATAAGAGATTTTAAACTTCCTGATTTTATCATATCCTGTGTGAAGTTCTCACCAAAAAATTCTGTTTCTTTTTTCAATACATTCACCTCCGCGATTTTACACCATTTTATAACATCGTCATGTGGTCGTCAACATCTTTTTGCATTGGAAGAATTTTTTTGTAAAATATGTTCAATATAGTTAATCAAAAACGTTAAATGTGTAAAAATCTATAAGACACCATATTCATTTTAGTGTATAATTAAACCGAAAAACAAAAAATGATTCTGAAAGGAATGGAGAAAAATGAAAAAATTGAAGTTGATTCCGACTCCACAGTATGTGGACTACAAAGAAGGACAAACTCTTTCAATAAGCAAGGTTTATGTTTGCAAATGTGTCGGAAATTCAGTTAATACAGCCTTGGAACTTCTTGCAAAGAAAACCGAATTTGTAATATCTGAAAAATCCGAAGCGGATGTTTTAATCACGCTTAATCCGGAAAAATATTTTTCAAAAGAAGACCTTGCTGTTTTTGATAAAAAATATGGTGATACACAGGGCTATCTTCTTAAAAAGGAAAAAGATTCTCCAATCATTATTGCAGCTCATTATCCAATTGGTTGTGTCTATGGTATAATGACTCTCATTGACCTTTTAGGAAAAGATGTTTCCGAAATAACAATCCGTGACTGGCCTGATTTTAAACAACGTGGTAATAAATGGCAGATCTGGGCAGAGTCGGGTATTTGGTCCTATGACTACGGTGATGGTCCCGAGGCAATCAAACAAAGATTTTTGCAGAAAATCGAAATGAATGCCCTTCGTAAAATCAATGTTATTTATGCCGATTCTTTTGGTCTTGATGCCGACCGTTTCCCTGAATATGCTGACATAATGCGCACTGCCAACGATCATGCGAGAAAGCTTGGTATTTCTCTCTACACGGGTGGCTACGGCATGAGCTACGGTCAGGCGGCTTTTGGAAACACCTTCCATGGCAATAACTATCTTAATCGCAAATCCTATCCCGATGGCGAAGTGTATGAGTGCATAGGTACATACGATGCCTACGATATAGACTTTGACACCGAAACCACAGACTACACCCATCGCCTTGACAAGGTGTATGCAAGAGAACACGGTACTTGTCTTTCTAATGAAGCACTCACAAAGCTTAAGCTTGACGAAATGAAAGACTACATCACCAAAACCCACTGTGGTGGTCTGTATTTACATAACATGGATGCTCACGAAATTCATCCCGAGCTGTGGAAGGCAAGATGTGTCAGCTGTCGCAAAAAATGGCCAAATGACGACCTTTTTGCAAAGGATGGATGTGCAGGGGCGTTTGCCGAGTATTTAGACACAATAGTAAATGAACTTTCAAAAATCAAAGACGGTGACTATGATGCATCAAAGCATCTCAAAATAATGGTCGTAAGCCCGGGATATCTCTACCCTGTGGTTACAAATGACGTTGATTTCAACACAGGTGTGGACTTTTGGAGGTCTGTTTCTGAATATCTGACATCAAGTGTTATCGCAATTGGTTTCAGAGAGCATTTCTTCTATCATGATAAAGATGTGAGACGTACCGAAAAAATTATTGAATCAAAATTCAAGCATGACACAATGGTCATTAATTTCAGTGGCGGTGACGGATATTATGATGATAAAATTTTCACCCCCACAGCGGCAGTAAATTACATCATGAAAGGCTTTGACGGTATGATTTGTGCCAATGGAAACGGATTTCAGGAACCGTTGCAGCTTTTTAATGCCGAATACCTCTGGAACTCGGAAAAAAGTGCGTATTTTAATATCGAAGATAAACCGAAGAATCAGACAGAGTTTTTGAAGTTATACCGCTCGGCAATCAAATCTCAATTTCGCCCCGATGAAATATACGGGGATAACGGTTTTATTGATGTTATCTGCGAAAAAATATATGGCGAAAAAAATGCAGAAAATATGGCACAAATCTATAAGTTGTGCGGTGAAAGCGGAGAACCGCCGATTCTTTGTGCTTCATGTGTTGACATATACACCAACTTTTCAAAAATGATTTTTCCAATGCGCTGGGATAATGCAGACATCACTTTCGAAAAGATTGACGAAATGACAAATCGATTCCTTGAATGCTCAAAGATAAGTGCGAAGGCTGAAGAAATAATGAGTCTGACATCAGGTGAATTCAGTGGTGACGAAGCAATTAAAACCGACATCGAATGGCTTTTGGATTGTGCAACAATGGGTAAGAAGCTTACTTCGCTATTCCATGAATATATGCTGATCTACACAGAGCTTGAAAAGGCTTTCGCAAACAGTGAAGATTTCAGATCCGGCATAATTGATGATATTAATGCACTAAAAGTAAAAATAAAAGCTTATAACGATTGGGTTGATTCATCACCGAGAAAACCCATCGATAAACTTGGTGGTGGGCTTGTACGACGCAAAAACATGGGCGATATGCTTGATTACTGGACAAGTCTCATGATTTCGTCAATAAAAACTAATAAACGTATCCCCGATGATGCAAAACCGTTGCCTGTTAAACATTGGTGGTAAATCGGAGTTTGTATATGTATCACTATGCTGAGACATTGCCCTTAGGCATGGACGATGCTTGCCGGTGGCAAGCGTTTATTGTCGATTGAATCGATGATGAGTCCGGATTTCGTTTTATTCTAATTTCATCAAAAGATAACACGGCGTGTCGAGGTCGTCCCGCTCTACGTTATCCTTGTGTCAAACGCCACTACAACCCCAATTTTAAAAATTAATTTACAGTATTTTCCAATATGTAAATACATTAACAAAATTGTTCAAAATAGCTATTATTCTACAAAAGAATATAAGATAGAAGCTAAAAACGGTTTCGTCTTAGTGTATAATGAAGTGCAAAATTATAATAGTGTAAATTTGAAATTTCATATTTCAGAAGGAGGAAAAAATTATGTTATGGGAAAATTTAAGAGAAGAAGAATTTAAAGAAGCCATAGAGAAATCCAAAGGGGTTTGTATTCTCCCTATCGGCTGTCTTGAAAAACACGGCCAGCATATGCCTGTGGGTACAGATGTTATTCAGGCTGCAGAATTTGCAAGAATTGCCGCCGAAAAAGAAGATGCCGTTGTATTTCCTGCGATGTATTTCGGAGAAAAAACAGGTTCGGGCGAATTTGCGGGTACAATAATGTTTTCGGCAAAACTTCGTTTCGACATTCTTACCGAAACCTGCCGCGAAATTGCTAGAAATGGTTTTAAAAAAATCCTTATTTACAATTGCCACGGCGGAAATTCTGACATGATCGGAAACTTCACACGTTCAGTGCTTTATGACAAAAACGACTATATGGTATTTTCTACAGATCTCACTACAAACTGCATCCCTGAAATTCTCGAAATCGGTTATGACTTCCTAAATGAAGACGACATAAAAATCATGAGAGATTTTGTTGACAACAAAATTGTTCATGGTCACGCTTGCTTTGTAGAAACAGCATTTATCTATTCTGTACGACCCGAAACCATACGCATCGACAAAATGAATCAGGAAGACGGTCTTTCAAATCATCGTTTTGACAAGTTCGGTGAAAAAGGTATCGGAACACCTTTTGCCTGGATGGCAAACTACCCCAACTCTTATTCGGGAGGCTATGTTCCGGGGCTTAACGAAAGAATTGCAAGAGCAGTCAAAGAATATTCCACAGATGTTTTGGCTGACAAGATTAAATTTCTTAAAGAAGAAACAATCTCTGATCAATACCACGCAGAGTGGATTACAAAGCAGAAAGAATAGAGGCACAGATGACAAATGTCCACCCGCAAAAGCGCAGAAGACTATTTGTTTTAATTCTCTTTCTTCGACTTTGTCGAGCAGGACAAAGTATGCGGTTATGTTTAATTTTTAGTTTATCGCTGTGTTTAGCACAAGGGGAGCCTAGGGTGTGTCGACCTCAGCATGCCGTGCTGTCTTTTGATGAAATTGGAATGAAGCGAAATCTGCACTTGTGCAATGCAGTGTCGTCAACTTAAGAAATTTCATCTCATATTTATTGGGAATTTATTGGATTTATGTTTCCTTATTCGTTCAAAAAATCTGTTTTCCGCACAGGAATAATAGCTTTTCTCAGCTCTTTTATAATAATTTTTATCATTTTGCGAATTTTGAACATACTCCCATAAGCCATTGTGTCAATAACAAAATCTTTCAAACAAGCTAATGTTTGATTATATTCCTTGGCACATCTTACAAAGGAAAATACTGCTTCACGCAGATAATACTTTGGAAATTTTCTTCAATACATTCATCTCTGTTATCTTACACCATTTTATAACTTAGTCATGTGTTCGTCTACATCTTTTTGCATCGAAAGATTTTTTCGTAAACATGTTCAATATAGTTGAGTTAAAGCGCCAAATGTGTAAAAAACTATAAGACACAGTATTCATTTTAGTGTATAATTAATTCATAAAACAAAAATTGATTATGAAAGGAATGAAGAAAAATGAAAAAAGTTTTATGTTTGTTTTTAAGTGTTGTTATGCTGATGGGCATAAGTCCGTTGGTTATGGCAGAAAGTGAAAGCTCTCCCGTCACAGAGATGGCACCTCTTCATGATGCGTGGATAGGCCGTTCGAGCAGTGCGTCAGTTTATACATCGGCATGCACCGACGGTACAGAGGCGATTGTTCGTCTATTCCACAATGTGAATTACGATGCTGAGCCTGCATGGAGCAACGCCACAATAGGTGCATTTGCTTATGATGTGACAGATGTTTTTGAAACTCTTTCATCCGGCGACGGTTATGTTATCGATAAGGTGTTTTTTAAACCCTATCAAAGCTCAAAATATGGTTCGGTAGCAGATATGAAACTTCATTTTTATCACATAACAACAAAATGGAGCGAAACAGCAGAGGAAGGTTATGTGGAATTTACCTCGGCAAACAAAAATCTGATTTTCCCTCTTGATGCATCCTATACTGCGGGACCAAAGTTCGCAAATTCCCCTTCACTCACAATTGATGAACCAAACGGAGAAATTACTTCGGAATATGATATAACTTCTCTTTTCAAGCTTCATCAGGCAACTTGTGAGGGAACAGAGCTTCAAAATTTCTTTTCCTTTGCCCTCACCATGACCAATTCTAACACCGGATCAAATGAGCGAGATATTGCAACCAAGGAATCCGGAAACGGGGCAGAGCTTGTGGTTACATACAAAAAGCCTGAAGCTCTCACAGTGGCAGAAGCTGTTTTCCCTGAGAATCCTTCCGAAAATATTTCGGTTACATTCAACAATCCCATTGACACAGCTGTAGTAAGCTTAAACGGCGAAGAACTTTCGGATAAATATATCACAATTGAAAATGAAATCGTCACTGTAGAATATGACCTCTTCAAAAACACTACCTACAGTTTTGAAATTGTTGCAACCGACATCTATGGTGACACCGAAAATCACAGTGCAATCTTCACTACAACCCATTCTACCGAAGAGCACACACAATCTCCCATTTCTGCAATTCACATAGGTGCCGGAGAAAGTGACATATCTTCATACTTTGAAGCAATCGGTGGATCAAATCACGGAAACGGCATTGTGCTATACGGATTTGATGCACCAAAGCCCCCGGAAAACGGATATATCGAAAAGGCAGAGTTTTCTTTTTGGGTAAGAGGAAACGATATTGGTGTTTACGCCTACAAATTTGACGGAGACCCCGAAAACGAAGAACTGAGCCTTTCAAGCGATAGTGTTCAGAATGCTCTCACACAGGAAAATTCCCTTATTGCTAGTGCAATCGAAACCGGTAACAGTGCTCAAGTTAGTTCTTACACATGGTATGAGTACACAGCAGATGTAACCGCATATATAAATGAACTTGTGTTTGCAGGCGATGCTATCGAAACTGCATATGTGGCAGTTGGTTCAAACAGTACAACCCGTCTTGCGGGTCAAAGCTACAGCGGCAACCTTCCAATAAAACTCAATATCATCACAAACCTCGATCCGGCAATAGAAGCGCAAAACAAAGCGTTTTCCATCAGAGGAGCAAAGCTTGAAAGTCTTTCATTCACACTGATGACAGTTTTTGATAAAAATGTTCTTCTTGAAAATCTTTGTTTGAGATCAGAAGACGGAGATGTTGTTGATGTAAAATTTGACTATAACACTTCAAATTCAAAGGTTTATCTTGCTGAAGAAGAAGCCCTCATGCTAAGACCCGACACGGTTTATGAGGTTGTTATATTGGGTGGTGCATCGGATGTTTTCGAAAATGTTGCAGAAGATGACATTGTTATAACCGCCTTCAAAACAAAGGCAAACTTTGAGGTTGCAATCCCCAAAATTGTTGCATCGGATGCTTCCCTTGATGCCGAAAGCTTTGAAGATGCATCAAATCTTGAAAGCCTCGGAGGCAGTGCCAAAGCGGTTTGCGTTCTCACCAACAACGATTACGTCGGTGAAAGAAAGGCATATCTTGCAATTGCCACCTATGACACCGATGGATGCCTTAGCGCAATAAAGCTTGCTCCAATCACAGTTGGCGCAGGAGAAACGGTCTTTGCAGAAACCGAATCCGTTTCAACCCCTGATGAAAAAACGGCAAAGGCGTTTATCTGGAATGACATCGAAATCGGTGGAATCGACCCCCTTGCATCCTTTGCACAGGTAGACAGATAAACAATTTTATGAGGTATTACAAATATGAAAAACAAACTGTTTACTATAATTTCGTTTTTGGTAATATCTGCTCTTTTAAGCGTACCGGCTTTTGCTGATACGCTTAAGGTGCATTATGACCCCGAATTATCAACGGTCTCTGTTACCTACATGAGCCCTTATTATCAGAATCATGATGTTGCAATTTCTGTTGTCCGTATTGATGAAACCCGGTCAGACAACATGATAGTTTATGCAAATCAGCTTAAAACCAACACCCACGGTGTTATTACTCTGAATGACATCAGTGTGGCGGATAATGAATTTCTAAAGGTTTGCGCCGCACCACTTAACGGTGTTTATGTTTCGGAGGAAATCGTAATCAACGGTCAATATCGTAAGGGTCTTTGGAGCATTGCCGCCCAAAGCACCGATGCCGGAGAAATCGCAAATCAGCTTGACACTGTTTGTGACCTTTTCGGTCTGAAGATTGGATTTGAAGATGATTTGAATTCAATTCATGATTTTTGTCAAAAGCTTGCTTACACAAGAGAAAACTATGACATTGGTGATGAAAGTGCGGGAAATAACGAAAAACTCAAAAATGTATATTATGAAATCGGGCTTTTCACTGCCGCAGAGAGCATAAACTCTGCATCAGACAAAGAGAACAGCCGAAAAATCTATGATGTGATGTTTGAAAGAATTGATGACAAAGATTTTTTGCAGGCAATCACAACTGCAGACGAAGAGGTTTCGGAGCTTGTTTTTGACGAATTTGCGAAGGCGGAAAAAGTCATTAATTCCGATGAGGACTTTTATATTCTCATTAAGGATATTTATAACGGTGCCAAACAGGCAAATGTACTTGAAAAGCTTAAAACCCTTTCCCATCTTTCGCAGGTGAGCGAAATTCTGACCGATGATAAAACCGTGTTGGCTATGGGTATTGAAGAACTCATCAAAAGATACAAAAAATTAGAATCAACCTCCTCTGTTGACAAGGCGCTTTTCAAAAAGGATTTTGCCGATAGGGATGAATTTATTGGAGTTCTTGAAAAAGCCATAAAAAAAGCCGAGTCAAACGAAAAAGATTCTGAAGGCTCATCTTCTTCATCCGGCAAAACATCTGCGGCAGTGGGAACCATAGGCACAATTACACCGCCAAAGTCAGAACCCGAACCCACAATCTATGCAGACCTTGCAGGTTATGATTGGGCAAAGAGTTACATTATCACTCTTTCTGAGGCAGGCATAATTTCCGGCAAAGGCAACAATATTTTTGACCCTGCTGCTCCGGTGCTTCGTGAAGAAGCCGCAAAGATGATTGTAGAGGCTTTTGGCATAAACGCATCCGGCATTGAAAGCTTTGAAGATGTGACAGAGGCTCATTGGTTTGCGCCCTATGTGGCAAAGGCAAAAAATGCAGGCATTGTAAACGGCATTTCCGAAACTCTATTCGGTGCCGGGCTTTCTATCATCCGTCAGGATGCGGCAGTGATGCTCTATAATGCCCTTTTAAGAGAGGGAGTTATTGACAAGGCAGAGACTATGCTAACCTTTGCAGATGCAGACTATGTTTCGGAATATGCAAAAACCGCAGTAGGATACATGAACAAATGCGGAGCCATTGCAGGCTATGAAGACGGAACCTTCCGTCCGCAAAATACCATAACAAGGGCCGAATTTGCAGTTGTTCTCGGACGAATTTTTGACACACTAAAAAAATAAGGAGGCGTGGATATGAAAAGATTTTTATTAATTCTGACAGTTTTCGTGCTTGTGTTTTCACCGGTTATAACCGTCAATGCCCAAGTCTCCAATGTTGACGATGAACGATTAAATGAAGCCGCCACGCTTCTTACAGACCTTGGCATAGTCGATGGAAATCAAAATTACAATGACGGGATCAGCCGTGGTGAATTTACCAACATGCTCATAAAAGCTCTTGGAATAGGGACGCTTGAAACCTCAAACAAAATTCCTTTTGCCGATGTGACAGAGGGAGATGCGTATTATGCATCGGTGAAAACCGCTTTTGAACTGGGCATCATATCACCTGCGGAAAAATTTTATCCCTCAAAAGCCATCAGTTACAACGAAGTTGTCAAAATGACAGTTTGTGCCGCAGGCTATTCGTTCATTGCCGAAAGCTACGGTGCATACCCCGGTGGATACCTCGTCGCGGCACAACGCCTCGGTATGACAGACTGTATAAACAATGGAGAATGTAACCTTGCCATGAGCTATATATTGCTTTATAACACAATCACTACACCACTGCCCGAGCTCGCAATCAAAGACGGTAAGGCAGAATACTCCATTCACAGCAATACAAGTATTCTTGAATCAGTCTACGGTCTGACCGCTGTTGAGGGCAGTGTTGACGGTGCAGAATTCTTTGGCGGAGCAAAGGGCAACGGCGTTGGTGAAGGCAAAGTATCAATTTCGGGCAAAATTTATAACCGTGGTACTTTTGACACTGATTCTATGTTCGGAATGTATTGCAGTACATACGTCGATTCATCAAACACAATTCGCACAATCTACGCTCACTCGCCCGAAGCAAACACTGTTTTGGAGCTTAAAAGCGGAGACGAGCTTGCCTTTGATGACATGAAATATTCTTACCGAGATGAAAAAGACAGATTGCAAACGGTTTCGGTTACTCACGATTCGCTCATTGTGTTAAACGGCAGAGCGGTAGTTTTTGACGAAAAAATCATGGTTCCGACCCACGGCGATGTTAAGCTTTTACGCACAAATTCTTCTTCGGGCTATAACATTGTAATCATCAATTCATACGAAGAATTTGTGGCAGGGGGCATAAACACTGAAAAACTCTTTGTTACCGATGCATCCGAGCCTCAAAAAAGAGTTTCTTTTGACGAAGACGAATATCTGAAAATCGACATCTACGACCTGAACGGACGAAGCCTTTCATTTGCCGACATCGAACAAAATGATGTTCTTTGGGTTGCCAAAAGTGCTGATTCCAAGCTTTTGAAAGCAATTGTTTCAAAAAACAAATTCACCGGCGAATACATGGGTCGTCAGGGCAACAGTCATATTGATGTTGACGGCAAAAAATATCCCCTTGCAAAGCCTGCAGATGAATTGATTGACCCGTCAATTTCCTTTGGCACTGTTGTCATGGTACACTTAAATCCCGACAACGAAATTTGCCATGTTGCACCGAGGGCAGAGGGCGCTTCCGTTAAGGTGGGATACCTTGTGGCATCAAAGCTCGGTGGCGGACTCGACTCTTCAATCAAAGTTAAAATCTACACTGCAGACGGAAAAATGAGGGTTTTTGACATTGCCAAAACTTTTCTTGTAAACGGCAAAAAGTTTGCGGCAACGTCCGATGGCTATGCAAATCTTCCCAAAGACGAAACAAATCCTTCGTCAATGAAAGTGGGGCTTGTGAGCTATCGCACAAATGCAGACGGTGAGCTGTCCTCTGTAAACTACGACAACATCACCATGGAATCCATCGACGGTGCAAGCTACACCAATCTTTATAAAAACGCTCAAATCGGAAGTTTATACGGTGAAGAAAGAGATAAATACATTCGTTGGTATTCATCGCCAAAGGTTATTCGAGGAACAGGCAATCAACGAATCTTTGCAAAGGACTCGGCAATTCAGTTTAAAGTGCCCTCTGCAAAGGATATTTCCATAGCCGAAGATTCCCGGGACTATTCCATAAGAAAAACTTCGGATATCCCAAACGGCGAATATCTCACAGATTATGACCACATCGGCTACACTCTGACCGAGGGTTCAATGATTTCGGACTATGTGCTTTCCACCTTCGACATTGAAGCGAACATCGGTTCTGTTTCCACAACTGGCGGACTTTTCATCATAACCGATGTGTCACTGGGGCTTAATTCAGACGGTGACGAAACCACGTTTCTCACTGTTTCGGGAAGTGGTGCCGACGGACTAAAGCTCTCTGTTAAGGACGACAGCTTCATAAAAGAAAAAAGCATTTCCAAAGGCGACCTTGTGAAGCTTGAATATGACATGAACGATGTTGTCTATGCCATAACTCTTGTGTATAAATGCGGCTCAAATGCACTTTCCAATGTGACAAACCTGGGCGACACCGGTTATGTGTTCCCGTCGGATGCACCGCAGGGAAGCATTATGAACAACAACGAAGGTATGGCGTCTATCTCATCATCTCACATCACCCTTGCAAAAATGTATGACAGAGACGGTGCTATTGTTGCACTCATGCCCTTTGGTTATGCAATTGGAGATGAGGCAAACGAAGAATTTCTGATTAAATACAGTCTCAACGGATTTGGAAAAGTGATTCGCTATGATACCAAAAAAGAAACCGTCATAAGGGTTGAATACACTTCTCTCAATGACTTCATCCACATGGGTGATATGTGTGACACGGTTGTTGCAGAAGGCTCCGGCGGTCTCATTCAGGCTTTTTATGTGTATGAATAATGGAGGTGGAACAATGAAAAGATTAATCAGCTTATTTGTCATTGCAACAATGCTTTCCTTATGGCTTCCGGCATTGGCACAGGAAGAAACTTTGCCTGTTATCTCCGCCACATATGACACCTTTATAAACGGAGCAAACTACAAGGATGCCGTTTCAAACGAAGACAGCCCCGTTGTTTTTGCCGGAGATGTGTATGACCGTACGGTATTTATGGAATTTGACATATCGGGCGGTGTGCCCGAAAATGCCAAAGGTGCAGTTCTTGGCTTCTTTGCCCGTCCCTCCGAGGCAGGTGCATCCGTCACAGTTTACGGTTGCGACAGCATCGAAAACTTCGGTCCATATTCAAAGTCCGTTTCCTTTGTCACTTTGACAAACAGCGGAAAACAGCTTTGCCGGTTTTCGGTTCTTGACTACATAACAGAATGCATTTCGTCAGGAAAAACAAAAGCCCTTTTTGCCATAAGGTCTTCAGCCGATGTGCTTCCCATATTCTCATCGGAATCCACAAACAAAGACGACAGACCATATATTTCTTATTCGGACATGGAAATATACATAAAAGGCACAAAAGATTTTGATTATCCCAAAATCACAAGGGAAATGCTTTCGCAGGATATTGAAAAAATGCAGCAGGGAGGTCATCCTTATCTGTTTTTCAGAGCAGATGACCTTGAACGCATAAGAAAAGATGTCAACGGCGGTAATGAATTTCTTGTAAATCAATATGCAGGCGTAAAGAAAAAAGCCGAAAAGCATCTTACAACCGAGCCTGCACCTCGCGGTGAACCAAACGGAATAGGAATAGCAAGAGGTTTTAGTGCGTGGGAAATCGTTTCGGAATGTGCCTTTGTCTATCTTATGGAAGGTGACGAAAGATTTGCTCAAAGGGCATACAAAGAGGTTGAATATTTTGCAACCCTCGAATCCTTTGGTGAAAAGCAGTTCATAGACATTGCGCAAATTGTTTTTGCGGCAGCTCTTTGCTATGACTGGCTCTATGACTGGATGGACGAATCCATGCGAAGCACAATTAAACAAGGCTATCTCACAAAGCATTTTAACACCATTTCAAGATTTTTCAACAATCCAAACGAACCCGAATTTCAGCCCTCACGTTTCACGGGCTTCTATGATGGCAATAACCACTGCGTAATCAACAACACAATGACCGTTGTCGGTTCCCTTGCCTTTGCCGATGATGCCAACATTTCGTTTTATGCAGACCTCATTGCTCACTCCATGAGGCTTTTGGAGCCTGCCTTTGACAATCTCTATCCCGACTCGGCATGGTATGAAGGACCGTCATACTGGAACTTTGTGGGACCGTTTTTTGCAAGAATGTTTGCCTGCATGAAATCGGGTCTTGGCACATGGTATGGCTATGAACAGATTCCCTGCGTTGTAAACACATCGGACTATCAGCTCTACGCACAGTCAAATCAGGGTTATTTCATGGTGAATGACTGCTCACAGGGCAGTTCTCACGACATGGAAAAATATTATTTTGCCATAATGAAGAATGATGACGGACTAAAAAAGCTCGTCCTTGACCTTGACAAACCCAAAGACTCCGTGTTTCTTTGCATATGGTATGACACAAGTCTCGATCACGAAAATACGGTTGCATCCTCCGTCAGTCTCGACAAATTTTTCAGAAATCAGGATCAGGTCATTTTCCGAAACACATGGGAGGGCAATCAGGAGCTGTACACCGGCATGGTTGTTATGCCTGCCTATCTCACTCACGGTCACATGAACTCGGGCACAATTGCTCTTGATGCTTTGGGCGAGCGCTGGATAACCAATCAGGGCGGTGAATCCTACCTGACCGGCTATTTTAACAATGAGCCTGACGGTGAACGCTGGAAATGGCACGGCACAAGAGCTGAGGCAAACAGCTGTCTTGTTATCAATCCGTCGGGATATGGCGGTCAGTATATCTATTCGGAGGACGTCATCGACAAGTTTGTTTCGGGCAAAGGCACCTCCTTTGCATGGGCAGACCTCACCGAAACCTACAAAGACCAGGTGACCTCCTATAAACGCGGTCTCATGCTCACCAACAACCGCCGAACCGTTGTTTTGCAGGATGAGATGATTCTCACCGAAACTTCGGAGGTTTATTCCTTCATAAACTTCCACACCTCGGAATTTGAAATATCCGAAGACGGCAAAACCGTAACAGTTACAAAAGGAAACAAAAAGCTTCGCCTGAACATAATCTGCGATGTGCCCTATGAAGTCAGTACAATGCGATATGCTGCACTCCCCACTTCAAATCTTCTGGCAGGAAGTATGAGAAATAAAGACCTCAAAAAGCTTGTAATCAGAATACCCGAAGCCGTTAAAGCCAACATCAGAATTGAAATGACACCGTATTTGTTTGACGAAGACCTCGAAATTATCCCTGAAAACAAATTTGTTCCCATTGAAGAATGGAAGACGGTAGAAGATGAACGTGACATCCCCGTGCTTTTGGATTTGAAAATCAACGGAGTAACTCACGAAAACTTTAATCCTCAAAACAGATGCTATGTTATTTCTGAAGACATTAAAGGTGCACGGATTGAGGCAATAGCTGATTCAAAAGCTTATGAAGTTGAGACATCTCTTTATTCAGAGGGTGTTTATAAAATTATTGTTAAAGACAAATCGGACGAAACCAATGTTAATTCATACATGATATATAACTCCGAACCCAAAAGAGAAGCAAGCATTATTGACGTTTCGGGCATGAAAAAGATTGATGTGAAAAAAGTTTCGGCAAGCGAAGAGCCTCAGGCGGAAAACAAGGCTGTTAACGTTCTTGACGGTGATTTTTCCACAAGATGGTCTGCAAACTCTGCAAAATCGTCAACAGGCGAGCAATATCTGACCTTTGCTTTTGCAAAGCCTGCAGATGTAAACTGCGTGGCACTTGCATTCTATCGTGACGGCACAGAGCGAATTGCTTATTTTGACATTCAGATATCCTCCGACGGTGCAAAATGGGAAACTGTGGGCGAATATGATTCAAGCGGTATTACCGATGGATTTGAATATTACGAAATAGGTGATAAAAAAGCATCTTATGTGAGAATCATGTGCTACGGAACCAATGTCAGCTCATGGAACTCAATTACCGAGGCTGCATTTTATGCCAAATAATTGTTAAAATCTATTGAAAACTTAACATTCTAATGATATAATAAAACTAATTTCATCCGCAAACAAAGGAGAGAGAAAAATGGACAAACAATATTTTGTAAAAACAAAAGAAAGAATCGATTCAATACTTATGAATGATTTTATGTCATTCTGGGAAGATGTTCACGTTGACAAAGAATATGGCGGCTATCTTTGCGGTTTTGACCGCGAGGGGAAGCTTTTCTTTGAAGATAAATCCGTATGGCAACAGGGCAGAAGCGTGTGGATGTTCTCCAAGCTCTACAACGAGTTCGGAGGCAAAAAAGAATGGCTTGAAATGGCAAAAAGCGGCTATGACTTTATGAATAAATATTGCTTCAATCCCGAAACGGGGCATATGTATTTCAGAGTAACAAGAGACGGCAAACCCCTTCAGGAAAGACGTTATTATTTCTCAGAGCATTTTGCCATAATGGGTTACTGTGAATATTACAAGGCAACAAAAGACCCCGAGGTTAAGGAAAGAGCCATAAAGCTTTATGATAAAGTTGAAAGCTATTTTACCACTCCCGGAAGCTTTCCTGCAAAAATCAATCCCGAATCAAGAAGGTATAAGGGTCACAGCATCTATATGATATTCATCAATGTATGTCAGCACATGAGAGACATTGACGACAACCCTAAATATAATGAAATGATTACCAGATGCCTTAATGAAATTACAACCAACTTCATTAAAGAGGACAAAAAGGCACTTCTTGAAACCGTCAACCATGACGGTAGCTTTGTAGACACCCCCGACGGCAGATTCATAAACCCCGGACATGCTATGGAAACCTCCTGGTTTATTATGCAGGAGGCTATTCACAGAGGCGACAGAGAGCTTTTTGAAAAAATGATAAAGGTTACCGAGTGGTCTTTGGAACGTGGCTGGGACAAGGAAATGGAAGGAATTTTCTATTTTATCGATCTGGAAAACAAGCCTGTCCGCAGTAATGAATGGGATATGAAGCTTTTCTGGGTTCACTGCGAAGCTATGGTTGCTCTTACATATGCTTATTGGCACACCAAAAACGAAGAATATCTCAAAGGCTTTGACAAAATCTTTGACTACTGTCAGAAGCATTATGCAGACCCCGGCTATCCCGAATGGTGGGGACATCTTCACCGTGACGGCACACCCATTGCCATGATTAAAGGCAGTGACTGGAAAGGGCCTTATCACAATGTGAGAGCATTTATGATACTTTCTCAGCTTTTCGCCTCTCTTGTGAATGGAGAAGAGCTCGGACTGTAATTCTTAATTGGCTTTACGGCATATAAACGTTTTAAAGCAGGATATATCACGAATCATTTGTTTGTTCGTCGGATATATCCTGCTTTTTCTTGGCAAATAAAAAGAATTGATTTAAAAATATAATATGTTATTCTTGGGGAATGGTTACATTTATTCCGTTTACGCTCACTCCGTCATCGGCAGGAATGAGAATATATTTTCTGCCGTCAATAACTCGTGTTTCCACGGTGCATGAATAATCGGGATCAACGCTTATCTTTATCTGAGGTGTTTGTATTTCAAATTTTTTTATGTTTACTATATTTTCGGGATTGAGCATGGGATTATCTCCGAAACGCTCTGTGCATTTTTCTTCAAAATCCTCGGCAGCTTCGGGCGATACTCCTTCCGATTTTAAAATATTGCATACGTCATGAGCATCAAACTCAAGCGGTTCGGGAATTTTGCTTTCTTTGTGCACGGTTACTCTTTCACGTATTTTTTCGTGAACGGTTTGCACCACATCAAAACTGCACTCGTTTTCCAAGGTGTCCGACAGGGTATCGGCAAAGGTGTCCTTTTGCTCCGGGGCAGACATTGGAATTTCGGTGCGAAAAATACTGTTTATAAATTCTTCGTGCATGATAGCGGGATTTTTGGTATAAAAAAGAGAGTTATATATGTTTGCACCTCGGTCCTCAAAGGTGGGAAACATAAAGCCCAGCTGCGGAGATGACACAATCATTGGTGAAACATGACTTTTAAAGATTTGCTCGCCGTGTTCGTATGCAAGCTCGGGTTTGCTGTCCTTCACGGGACAAACACAGCATATAAAATATGAAAACACGGTTTCGGAATCGCCGAAGCTGTCGGAGTCATTTGATTTGACGGGAACATCGTAGTCATCGCAGGTGAGAAGAATAAGATAATTGTCGTCTTCAAAGCTTACTGCTTCGATTATTTTTCGATAAAGCTCTTCACGGGCAGATTCATCCTTCAGACCCGAATTTTTAAGCCTCATAAGGAGAGCGTGTTCTTCGCTTTCCATAACCTGTGCAGTTGAGAATTCAATGTTTACCATGCTTCTCCCGAGCCCTCCGGAGAGAACCTTTTTGAAAAGAGTAAGATATTTTTCGCTGTCCTCACGGTGCATAAGTGCAAGGGATGCATCGGTATATGATATTACCTCTTTGTTTTTGTTTACAAAGCACCCGTATATTTTGCCGATTGCTCCTTTGTCGGGGGAGAGACGGCGTCTTATTTCGTTAATTTCCTTTTGAATCATGATGTACCTCTCAAATAATTATTTCATAACTTCATAAGCTGACAGTAATGCTTGGTAATTATAGCATAAAATTCTTTTTTTCGCAAACATATTTCAGTTTTTTGTGATTATCACGGTAATCGGCGGATTGTTGGGACGGTTGTGAAAATCGCAGGTTAAAACAGTATATTTTTTATGGTCGATTGTGCGCATATATTCCATAACCGCTTCCTTTTCGGCAGTGCCCGAATTTTTCCCGTAATAGACAGTTACCGATATAAACCCATGCTCCGAAAGCAGAGCGAGAGATTTTTCGATGGCATCAATGGTGGTTTCTGCTTTTGTCTGCAACAAATGGTCGCCTCCGGGCAGGTAACCGAGGTTAAAGATTACGGCATCACATTCAGATGTTATGTATTTATCCATTTCGGAATGAGAGTCCAATATCAGCTCAGCGTTTTCAAAGCCTTCCTCACAAAGCCTTGCGGCGGTTGTGTCCAGAGCCTGCTTTTGGATGTCAAAGGCAAACACCTTGCCGTTTTCTCCCACGGCTTTGCACAGCTTCAATGTGTCGTTCCCGTTTCCTGCAGTTGCATCAATTGCAACAGAGCCTGATTTCAGATGTGTGTTGATGTAATAATCGGTAATATTTTGAGGTTGAAGCATAATAATCCTCCCTGTATTAATTTATCATATAATAAAATGTCAAAATATTGAATATGTTTATCATCATATTGCATAAAAATAGAGAATAATGGTGATTTATAAATAATTATGCTTGACAAATTATGTGATTGATGATATTCTAAAATATATTATGCTGTATATTGCATAGTATAACATATACAGTGATTTTTTTCTACTGTAAAATTCGTAAAAATCAAGGCATTTTTTGTGAGAGGTTTTGACAGGACAAATGAATGTATACAATATATGGTCATACAATCGTGACTGTGGGGGATTAAAACCTGAAATACATAACAATTTATATAATAGTTTAATACACATAATAAATCATGCATAACTGCACGTGTGATTTGTTGTGTGTTTTTTTAATTGTATGTGCCTCAAATGATGCATAAAAATCTGATTATACACAAAAATATACATTTTCACTTGGTTAAATACCTCATATACATTTCTTTCCATTCATTACTGTGTGAAAGATAATCCGTAAGAGAGTTATGTGAATTTTTTTGCACAGCTGTGAAACGGGATATGAGTTATTTATATAAAAATCCAAAAGGAAAGGGGGGAGAGAAAATGTCAGAAGGAATAGACAAATATTTACCTCTGTGGGGTGAATGGCATAGAGACAGCATCATAGGCAAGGGAAGCTACGGTGAAGTATATAAGATATATAAAGAAGATGCAAACGGTCAGCGTGTATATGCTGCCGCAAAATATATATCGGTGCCTACCGGAGAAAAAGATAAGGAAGCGGTTCTTAACAAGGGTCTTGCTACCGACGAGCTTTCGTTGAAAGAGTATTTTGACAACAGAGCCGATGCTTTTATGAAAGAATCGGAGCTTATGTTAAAGCTTCGGAAATATCCCAATATTGTCCGCTATGAGGACCATATCCGCACACCCAAGTATGATGATGTGGGTTGGGATATAATCATTCGTATGGAGCTTCTTGAAGCCCTTGACAAATATCTGAAAAGAATGCCGTTTACTCAGCGTGATGTTGTAAAAATGGGTATAGATATCTGTAATGCCATAGAGTGCTGTCGTCAGGAGAATGTAATTCACCGAGACGTCAAAATCGAAAACATCTTCATAGATGCAAACGGTAATTACAAGCTTGGTGACTTTGGTGTATCCAGAGAATCTCAGGGTACAACAAGAGGTACCATGGTCGGAACAGAGGACTACATGGCTCCCGAAATCATTAAGCATGAGAAATACAGCTACAATGTTGACGTATATTCAATCGGTATCGTAATGTACCGCTTGCTCAACAACACACGTATTCCGTTCCTCAGACCCGACGGCCCCATTACTCAGAATGACTACGCCGAAGCCATGAGTAAAATCCTCAGCGGCAAGCATAAGCTGCCGTCACCAAAATACGCTTCGGGCAAGCTGGCAGATATCATCATTAAAGCATGTGCTTATGACAGAACAAAGCGATATGCAAAAGCTGCCGACATGGCTGCCGACCTTATGGCAATCTATCCTACGACCACAAACGAAATTGTCAAAGCGCCAATCGGTTACACTTCGACAAACAGCGGCAAGACAACCTATGAGGGCAGTGGTTCGGGAAATGACTCTCAGATACCTACATATGATAACCTTAATGGCGAAGGCAAGACCGTGTCCGAAGTGTGGAATCCTGCAGATGCAGACATGTCCATTATCGGAACCGGCGAAAACACCTATATCGACTCAAAAGGCACAGTGAGCGAAGTCGATCAGAGCGGAAGAACCGTTGCCGATATTGTGGCACTTGGCGGCACTGCATCAGATTTTGTTCCGCCGGAGAATGACACACCAAAAGGTTCCGTATGGAAAAAGGTGTTGATTCCGTTATTGATTGTACTGTTGCTTTGCGGAGCCGGATTGGGATATTATCTCATTTCGTCACCGGAACCGACACAGGTTGCATCGGTTACAATAGGCGGTCTTGAAGAGGAAATCGGTATGAAGGTTGGCGACACAGTCCAGCTTAATCCGGGTATCTCCCCGGCAGATTCAGAAGGTGAATTTGGATTTGAATCGAAGGATGAAGCCGTTGCAACGGTAGATGATAAGGGTCTTATCACAGCAGTTGCAGAGGGTGAAACCAAGGTTGTAGTTAAATTTGCCGGTGAAACTGTTGAAATAAAAATTACGGTAAGCAAAGACGGTGTTCCCGTAGAGTTTATCTTCGCACCTGAAAATCAGGTTCTTACTGTTGGCGACACAAGAGAGCTTGCCATAAACGTGGCAGATGCTCCTGCAAATTATATTGTAACCAACGTAACACCTGAAAATCATACAGAAGGTGCTCCGATTTATTCAATTTCGGATAATACGGTGGTTTTGATAGAAGGTTATACCCTTAAGGCTCTTAAGCCCGGTACTACCACAATTACCGTAACTATCGGTTCAGTTTCGGCAACATTCGATGTTACTGTTAAGGCTAAACAGGAACCTTCGAAACCGACACAGCCGACAAAACCTGTTCAGCCGTCACAACCGACTCAGCCGAAACAACCTGTTCAGCCGGTACAACCTGTTCAGCCGGCAGAACCAGTTCAGCCGGTACAACCTGTTCAGCCACCTGTGGATCCGGAAGAAGTGGGTCCGGAAGAACCTGTTCAGTTGACTCCGGTAAGAGGTGAAGCTTACTAAATTAATAGTTTGAAAGGAAGAAGATAATATGATTTTTAAAAAGTTTTTAAGTGCTGTTTGTATAGTTGCAATAGTATTGACCATGTGTACTGTTGTAGGATATGCAGAAGAAAGTGTTGTTGATTTAAGCAAAGATAAGATTTACATGAATAATGACACATTTGCATTTGATGATCTTGTTCTTGTTAAGGATGATACAGTATATTTACCTATAAGAATGATTTTCCCTAATTCCGACGGAACTAAAAATGGATTGGGAACAACAATTGCTTGGGGTCCGAAATATGGAACTGCTGGTTTTTCGATTGTTCACGGTTCGACAACAGGTGAAAAGCCAGTAAATGGAAAACCTGTATTTAAGGGTGAAAGAGTATTTCTTGATATTATTCTTATAGGAGATTTGGAAGCAGGAGCTACCGGATATATAACCTATGTAAGATACGAAGATCCTGCAGAGCTATATTCTGATAATGGCGGAGATAACTATGATGATGGTCTTAAACTGAGCGATCCCGTATATGTAAAACAAATTGCCGGCGGAGACAGAGTGTTTGTTTCTATAGACGATATTAAGTATTTATCAGAATTGTTAAAGCTTAGTAATAATTATAATGTGAAATTTGTACAGAGCATCAAAGGAGGAATTGTAAATGAGTAAGGTAAGTCAGAAAATAATTGCATTAGTTGCTTGCGTTGGATTGCTTTGTGTGTTAGCTGTTGTTGCAATTGCATCTGATGTGGAATTAATAAGTAATGGTACAGCTGCAGAAAGTGATGCAGTTGTTAAAAGTGAAGCTGTTGTTAAAAGTGATGCTGCTACAGAAAGCGATGCTGTTGTAAAAAGCGATGCTGTTGCAGAAAACGATGCAATCGTTAAAAGTGATGCTGCTGCAGAAAGCGATGCAGTCGTTAAAAGTGATGCTGTTGTAGAAAGTGATGCTAATGTTAACGTACCTGTTGTTGACGAAACACCCGTTGCTGATGAAACACCCGCTGTTGCAGCTACTATAACCGCAGATCAACTTGTGGCTTGCAACAAGTCAATACAGGTTAACGGAAAAGATGTTGAATTAACAGATGTAGGCGTTAAGGAAGTAGTTGTTGACCCTGTTACAGGCGGTACAATTACATATGTTCCTTTGAGATTGGTTGCTGAAAACCTTAAATGTGCAGTTGCGTGGAGACAAAACGACAGCACAGTTCATATTTTCAAAAACGGAAAGAGCTATATGTTTACCATTAACAGCAACAAAGTTAAAGTCAATGATTTCCAGGTTGGAACAAAATTTGTATATACAACTGATGGATACGAAACAATTGTCGAAAAAGATTACCCAAATGTTGTTCCTGTACTCGAAGTTGAAGCCGGAAGAACATTAGTTCCCTTGAGAGCAATAGCTAATTTGTTGAACGCAACTCCGGATTATGATGAACAGACCAATATGATTACAATTGTAGATAATGATGAAGCTATGGCAAATTACGTTCTGACTATAGCTGATCTCAAAGCTAAAAATATGATTGATACTCATGGTTATGTTCCTCCTGTGAAGTATATTACAGGTTCTGTAGAAGTTTCAGTATATGCAAACTTTGCAGGTGCTGACCAGGCAATCTGTGATGGTATTGTTGTTAAAATCCTTGACAAGTCTGCAACAACCGCAAATGCTAAATGCGATTTTGCTGATCTTAAAGAGGGAACATATACTTTGGTAGTTGAAAATGTACCTGCCGGTTACGAAATATCAAGTGATTTGAACGTAGTTGTAGAAGCAGGCAAAACAGTTCCAAAGAAAATCAATATTGTACCTGTTGTTGCTGAAACACCTGCAGAGTAATTATAACTTGTTTAAAAATTTATTTAAACAACCAACAGTCGCAAGGTCGATGGAAACATCGACCTATGCGGCTACATTAAAGAATTTACGATTTTATAAAAATCTGTATTGTAAATTATTATCGGAAAGGGATTAATCATGCAATATATAGCGAGAATATATTTTGATAACAATATATACAGCATAGATCTTACCAAGTTTGATTCTGCCACCATCGGCAGCGGTGACAGCGACATCATAAAGCTTGCCGCATACGATCTCAAACCCGGTCAGGTGAGCATAACCCGAACCTCAAAGGGCTTTAAAATAAAAGGTAAAAATCTGTATATGGGTGATAAATCTCTGTTTTTATCCAGGGTTGTTGCAGAGGGCGAGAAATATGTTGTTAAGTGTGAGCCCGAAATATTGATATGTATTCATCCCAAGCAAAAGGAAGAAGAGGTTTTTATATCACTGGCAGATAAAGAGCGTCTCAACATAGGACGCGGAAGCTCCAATGATATTGTTCTCAAAAACAGCAGAACCTCATCTGAGCATTGTCGCATATACAAAACCGGTGAAACTTTCCGTATTAAGGATCTTGACAGCAGAAACGGTACATATATAAACGGTCAGCGCATATATGACGAAGAGCTCAGACCAAATGATTTTATAAATATATCTGTATACAGCATCAGAGTTGGTGCCGATTGCATATATGTATCAAATGTCGGAAATGACATTGTTCTCAATGTCGATGCCGGCACTCCTTCGCAACCGTCTCACGATTTTCTCACTCCTGATTTTGAGGGTGAGCCCGGTACAATGAGATTTTTCTAAAACCGTAAATCAAAAAATGTGATTTTATATTACGCGCCATATGACGCCTGACAGGAGGCATTAATTTGAATACTGTAAAACTTGATGCAGCAGTATGTGCTGACAAAGGTAAAGTAAGACAAAACAATGAGGATAACTTCTATTTTAACGGAATACACCTTGACGAAACCAACCGTGACGACGGCATGAGTGCAGAGCTTACGCCGGAGGGTTCTTTTCATCTTTTCGGAGTGTTTGACGGTATGGGTGGTGAAGAGCTTGGCGAAGAAGCTTCGCTCATTGCCGCAAAATGCTCAAAAGCATTTCATGATGAAAAGAAAGAATCGGAAAATGTTGATACCGACAGAGTTGTCGGACACATCATCAAAAAAGCAAACAAAAAGATTTGCGACAAAATACTCGAAACCGGTGCAGGAATAATAGGCACAACGCTGTCGGTTATGACAGTTAAGGATGACACCGCAAAAATCTACAATGTCGGTGACAGCCGTGTGTATATGCTCCGAAACAAAAAGCTTACACAGCTTTCGGTGGATGATACAGCATCACAGCGTCTGATAAACATGGGCGTGATAACTGCCGAAGAAGCAAAAACTCACCCCGACAGACACAAGCTTACACAGCATCTTGGTATTTTCCAGGAGGAAATGACCGTAAAAGAAAATGTCAGCAAGGAAATATATATCCAAAAGGGTGACAAGTTCCTTATTTGCAGTGACGGTCTTACGGACATGGTAGAAAATGACGTAATAGAGTCAATTCTTAAAAAGAACGAGGCTCCCTCACAGCTCGCCCGTGAGCTTGTTGACAAAGCTCTTGAAAATGGCGGTATAGACAATGTAACCGTAATGGTTGTATGTGCAAAAAGCAACAGCAAGATAAAAAGACCGTCCTCCGGCTCGCCTTCCAAAAAGATTATCGCCGGCATTGTTGCGGCTCTTGTTCTTATAGCCGGTGCATATTTCCTCTTTGCACCAAAAGAGGATTCTGCTCCGCCCATATACTGGAGTACAGAAGCTGAGCAATATCCCGTCGGAAAAGCTCTCACTCTTTCGGTTGAAAAATCCAAAGATGCTCCCGACGGTGAAATTACATACACAAGCTCCGATCCGTCGGTTTTCCAGATCGTAGACGAAAAGAAGGGGTTGGCTGTTGCGTTGGCTGAGGGTACAGTTACCGTAACTGCACAAATGGGAGACGTTAAAGCAGAAAAAACAATAACAGTTGTTGCTGCGGCTCCTGCAGACGATACTGCCACCAATCAGGAACAAGCTTCCGAAAACCAAAACTCTGAAGAAGCGAAGCCCGAAGGCGGCGAAGATTCACAAGGTGATAAAGGAGAATAATAATGAGTGATATAATGACAAAAATAGGCAACTTTTTTGTGGGCATCGGTCAATGGTTTGCCGATCTTGGCATGGTTTACAAAATCATCGGCGGCGTTGTACTGTTTCTCATTGTGCTCATTATTGTAGTCAGAATTCTCAGTAAAAGAAGTAAGAGAAAAAAAGAACAGCTCAAGCTCAGAAAAATGAAAGAGCTTGATCAGGCACTTCAGAACAAGAACAAAAGTTTGAGATAATAAAAATAAAATACGAAAAGGGGGATTACCGTGAATTTGCGTCTTTCGGTTTTTACACCGCAGATGATGAAAAGCTATATTTTGCCAAGCATCACCGACTCGGACTATTCCATAGTTCTCGATAAGGTTAAGTTTGGATTCACCAAAAATATAGTATTGGAAATGCAGGTCATAGATAACAAGTGGACATTCAAAAAGAATACTTCATATCAGATTGTTGCAGAAAACACCAGCCTTATCAGTGACCGTATTTTGCCGGGTACAATTTTCTCCATGAGATGTCCCGGAGAAATGCCCATAAAGCTCAGCATATCCGAAGCTGACATTTCGCTTGAAAGCTTCAAAAAATATTCTCTCAACTCGTCAATACCCATCACAATAGGCAGAACAGATAACAATATTATCCGCTACAATGTTCAAAACATCGTAGGCCGTGAACACTCCGTCATTGCCTTTACCGGCGGAGCATGGGTTATCAGCGACAAGAGTAAAAACGGTGTGTTTGTTAACGGTAAGAGAGTGTCAGGAAGCTATAAGCTTAAAAGAGCAGACTGTATTGATATTTACGGTCTCAAAATCATCTATTTCGGCAATATCATTGCCATAAGTGCAGAGGGAGAGCTTTCAATCAACGAACAGCTGCTCATTCCATATGAAGGACGCTTTCTTGATGACGAGCGAAAGCTCATAAAGGAATTCAAAAAATCCTACTTTCATCGTGCACCGAGAAACATTCCCCATATCTATAGTGAAAATATTGAAATTGAGGCTCCGCCAAGCCTTAGAAAACCTCCTCAAAAGCCCCTGTTTATGACAATAGGACCTTCGCTTACAATGGCGATTCCCATGCTTCTCGGTACAGGTATGGCAATTCTTGCAAGAGGTTCGTCCGGTGGTGGTGCCTTTATGTACACAGGTATTATTACCGCTGTCGGTTCGGCTATTATCGGTACCATATGGACCCTCGTAAACCTACGTTTTTCAAACAAGGAGTTTGAAAAATCGGAGGAAAAAAGATTCAATGCCTACGGTCAGTATCTTATTGAAACCACCGACAGGATAAAAGAAATGTACGAAAGCAACACCACATCCCTGAATGTCCAATATCCGTCGGCTGCCCAGTGCTGTCAATATGATGCGACTTCACAGCTGCTTTGGAACAGAAACACAACACATCCCGATATTATGTATTACCGTCTCGGTCTTGGTCAGATTCCTTTCCAGACAAAAATATCGGTTCCCAAAGAACGTTTTAAAATTGACAATGATGAGCTTGAAAAGAAGCCAACCATGATTCACGACGAATTCCAGACCCTCTACAATATCCCTGTCGGTGTTGATTTGCTCGAACATAATCTTGTGGGTATTGTCGGTGGTGCAGGTAAAGCCGGTGCATTTGAAATAGTCAAAATTTTAAGTGCTCAGATTGCCGCTTCAAACAGCTATACCGATGTTAAAATGGCATTTGTCTATAACCGGGAAATGGAAATTGACGGTCAGTGGTCTTTTGCAAAATGGTTCCCCCATGTGTGGAAAGAAGAAAAGAAAGGCCGCTACATTGCTTCCAACAAAAACGAAGCCAGTGATTTGTTCTATTCAATAGCAAGCATACTTCGTATGAGAAGTGAAAATGCCACAAGCTACAGTCTTAACAAGGACGTTTTCGTTAAGCCTCACTTTGTTCTCTTTATTGAAGATGCTTCCTGGCTTGACGGTGAGCCTGTTGCAAAATACCTCACCGAATGCAAAAAGGAATATGGCATTACCACTGTATTGCTTGCAGAAAAATATTCCGATTTGCCCAATATGTGTGATTACATAATTTACAACAATTCCGAATTTAAAGGCATATATGAAATCGGTGCAGGTGAAGAAGGCAAGAAGAATGTCGCATTTGATGTGATTTCCAACGAAGCTCTGGAAGCCTTCTCAAGACGTCTCACCAGTATTGAAATAACAGAAACCGAAGTCGGTGCAGATATGCCCTCATCCCTTGACTTCTTTGAAATGTACGGTGTAAAGAAGCTTGACGATTTCAACGTTGAGGACCGATGGAAGAAAAACAGAACCTACGAAAGTATGAAGGCTCTCATAGGTAAAAAAGCCGGAGACGCCGACTGTTACCTCGATATTCATGAAAAATATCACGGACCTCACGGTCTTGTTGCCGGTACTACGGGTTCGGGTAAGAGTGAAACTCTTCAGACCTACATGCTTTCTCTTGCCATTAACTTCAGCCCCAATGATATTGCATTTTTCGTAATCGACTTTAAGGGTGGCGGTATGGCAAACCTCTTCTCCGATTTGCCTCACAGTATCGGTCAGATTTCAAACCTTTCCGGTAACCAGGTAAGAAGAGCAATGCTTTCTATCAAGAGTGAAAACATGCGTCGTCAGCGTATTTTCTCGGAAAACGGTGTAAACAACATCAACAACTATACCAAGCTTCTCAAAAACGGCGAGGCTACAGTTCCCGTGCCTCATCTGTTTATCATCATAGACGAGTTTGCAGAGCTTAAGCGTGAAGAGCCTGAGTTTATGAAAGAACTCATAAGTGTTGCTCAGGTCGGTCGAAGCCTTGGTGTGCATCTTATCCTTGCTACCCAAAAGCCAAGCGGTACTGTTGATGATAACATCTGGAGTAACTCAAAATTCAGACTTTGTTTGCGTGTTCAGGATCAGCAGGATTCAAAAGACATGCTTCACAAGCCCGATGCCGCATATATCACTCAGGCGGGCAGAGGTTATCTCCAGGTTGGTAATGATGAAATTTACGAATACTTCCAGTCCGGCTGGAGTGGTGCTCCCTACAGCGAAGATGCAGATTTCTCCACATCCGACATTGTTACTCTTATCGGTCTTGACGGCAAGGCTGAAATGGTCGGAAACAAACAGCGCATTGCTCACAAGGAAAAGAAACAGCGTGACTGGATAGGAAATCTTGTTAAATTTGCTGACGAAGCATTCATTAAAGAGAGCGAGCCTCTCGAAGCCTTCTGTGCAAATACAATGCTTGCAAATTCTATCGTTTCCGATATTATTGCTTCTATTCAGGAAGCAGGCATCAAGTTTGACGACAGTGTATTCAACAGAAAACGCCTCGAAGATTTTGTTGAATTATACAAGAGTGCGGCAAGCTCGGAGGATCCCGTAGGAAAGATTATTTCCATTTCACAGACTTCCGGTAAGCGTTTGCCCGAAATGAAAGAAATTACCCAGCTTGACGCTGTGGTTGAATATCTTGCAAACGTTGCAAACAGAAACGGCTACCGCAAGAGCATGCAGCTGTGGTTGCCTGTTTTGCCGCAAATGCTCTATCTCGATCAGCTTCGCGGTTATACAGAAAACGCAATTACATCTTCCGGCTACAGAAATATTAAAGGCTCCGACTGGAACCTCGAAGCATTTATCGGTCTCTATGATGACCCGTCCAATCAGGCTCAGAATCCGGTAATTATTAACTTCGCAGAAAACGGTCATCTGGCAGTTTGCGGTTCTGTTGTCAGCGGTAAGAGTACGTTTATGCAGTCTCTTATCTATTCACTTATCAATCGCTACAGCCCGCAGCATGTTAACTTCTATCTGTTCGACTTCTCAAGTAAAATGATGTCGGCATTTGAAGAATCAGCCCATGTTGGCGGTGTAATGTATGAAAACGATCTTGACAAGATTGCCAAGTTCTTCAATATGATAAACGGTATTCTTGAAGAACGTAAAGAGCTCTTCCGGGGCGGTAACTATATGCAGTATGTAAGAGTAAACGGTATCAAGCTTCCGTCAATCTTCATCTGCATAGACAATTACGAAGCTTTCAGAAGCAAAACCGGCAATCTCTATGACAGTCTCATACTCAAGCTTTCCAGTGAAGCCGTAAGCTACGGTATATATCTTGTACTCAGCTCCGGCGGATTTGGCACAAATGAAATTCCCAACAGCCTTGCAGATAACATCAAGAGCACTGTTTGCCTTGAAATGGGTGACAAGTTCAAGTACGGCGAAATCCTTAAGACAATGAGATTCGACGTTATGCCCGAATCCAACATCCGCGGACGAGGTCTTACATCAATCAACGAAAGCATCCTCGAATTCCACACTGCACTTGCTTTTGAAGCTCCCGATGATTACACAAGACTTGAAAAAATCAAAGAACGTTGCCGCTGGCTCAACACCATGTGCAACGGAGTGTCGGCTCGTCCCGTACCTCAGATTCCCAAGAATCCCGAGTGGAAAAATATTACATCTCACAGCGATTTCAAGAAATATATTTCCGACGACTACAGCCTGCCTGTCGGTTACAACGAAGTCGATGCATCGCTTCACTGCATAAACCTCAGTGCCATATATACATATATGCTCTCCGGCAAAAAGAAAACCGGTAAGTCAAATATGTTAAAGCTCATGGCAGCTTCGTTCAAGGCGAAGGGTGCAGATGTATGCATAATCGACACCGGCAGTGTAGAACTCAAGCTGTTTGCAGATGAACTCGGTGTTCAGTTTGTAAATTCCGAAGAAGATCTCACAAAGTATCTTGAAGGACTTGTTGATATCTTCATTCCGAGAAATCAGAAGAAGAAACAGCTTATTGCCGAAGGCGCAAATGAAAATGCAATATACAAAGCAATGCTTTCGGAAAAACGTACGGCAGTGCTTATAAATGACCTTGAAGGATTTATAAATGTAATCAGAAAGCCCTTGCCGAGCAAGAAATACAACTTTGACAGCATTATGAACAATCTCTTCGAAAAGGGTCATTGTCACAACATCTTCTTTGTTGCAGGCATCAGCCCGGAATCATCCGGAATGCTCGCCGGTATTCCCCTCTATACCCGCTTTATTGCCGATAAACAGGGTATTCACTTTGGCGGAAATACCGTTTCTCAGAAGCTGTTCGACTTCTCCGATCTCAAATTTGCAGAACAGAGCAAGGCAACAAAACCGGGTCTTGGTCTTATTGCCACCGATGAAGGAACTCAGAAGGTTATTATTCCGGTTTATGAACAGGAAGGTTAGGTGATAACAAATGATTATAGTTGATATTGCCGTAGAAGCTTTGGACAAAACATATGACTTCAAGCTGGACGAAGAAGTAACAATATCAAAGCTCATTGATGATATATGTGAAATGCTCAGCCAGAAGGAAAAATGTCCCTCTGCTTCGGATACCGAAAAATTGATTCTATGTAAAGCAAGCACGGGAGAAATTCTCCCCCACAACCTTGATTTGAGATCGTGCAAAGTTGTGTCGGGAGACAGCCTGATGCTTATATAAAAACGGTCACGGAACTTGCAGGAGGAATTTATGACTAAGTTAAAAGTGAATACTGACTACATACTTTCCGCCTGCGATTTTTTAAGCGACAAGGAAAGAGAGCTTCGGTCCCTGACCGACAGTATTTACGATGTGTGTTATGCTCTCGATGAGGAAACCCCTCTTCGGGAGGTTATAAAGGCGATTCGCAACAGAGCAAATGCTCTGGACGAATGTGCTTATCTGACAAAGAAAATGTCAGATGCTTTGGAAGATATACAAAAGCTGTATGTCGACTATGAAAAACATATAAAAAATGTATCTAATATATAAAGAATGGAGTGATAAAGAATGGATATAGCAATTCAAACCAATCCTCTCAGAAGAGATGCTGAGTCTATGGCTGAAGAAGTTGCAAGACTCAGAAAAAACATGTCATCTATGAATGATGCTATCACCAGCATGAATTCAATGTGGCAGGGTGCAGCTCACAATGCATTTGTTACACAGTACGCATCCGATTATCAGAAAATGACCGAAGTATGTCAGGCTCTTGACAACATTATAGAGTGTCTGAACTATGCAGCTGCAAAGTATGATGAATGTGATAACAATGTAAAAAATATTGTAAACTCTATTAAAATTTAGGCGGTGAAAAGAAATGGAAGGACAGATTGTAGTAAAAACCGAAGTGCTTGAAGCTCAGGCAAACACTGTTGAAGGACTCATCAAGCAGGTTCAGAACGGATTTGATGAAATAAAAACTCATGTTGGAAATACAAGTTCATATTGGACCGGTGAAGCTGCAGATGCTCACCGCACAAAGTATTCCAATGAACAGCCTTCTATAGATGAGGCTATACGCAGATTACAGGAAAATGTAAATGACCTTCGCATTATGGCGGGTATCTATGTAGCAGCTGAAGCACAGGCAACACAAGAAGCCGAAAATCTGATTAGCGAAGTTATAGGATAAGAGGTGAATACATATGGCAGAAGTTATTTTTGGAAGTATTGAATTTGACTATTCCCGTGCTATATCTCAGGCAAACAGACTTGACGAAATTGCTCAGAGGGTAAGAAATTCATCAGCATCTCAGCTCGAAAATGCAATGTCAGAACTCAGAGCAGGCTGGGAGGGTGAAACAGCAGAAAGCTATATCCTCAAAGGTATGGAGCTTTCGGAAAAAATAGAAAAGGTTGCAAAAGACCTTGAAAATGCGGCAGATACCATAAGAAGAATCGCCCGCAGAATCCGCGATGCAGAAAGAGCTGCAGCAGCTATCGCTTCATCGCTTTCAAACTAAGTTTATTGACGAAGCAATATCTTCGTTGATATAAAATTTTAATTTTTAAGGAGGAAAAATCATGAGCGCATTTGACGTAACACCGGCTCAACTCAAATCAACTGCAGATCAGTTGGAATCTCTCAATCAGCAGTTCCAGTCAGCAGTTAACAATCTGGATTCAACCCAGCAGACTTTGAACGGAATGTGGGAAGGCGAAGCTAAACAGGCTTTCCAACAGGCATTTTCAAAGGACAAAGTAAACATGGATGCTTTCCATGCTAACATTACAAAGTTCGTAGCTGCAATTCGCACCATGGCTTCTAAATACGAACAGGCTGAAAACCAGAACACTCAGACAGGTCAGTCAAGAAGCTATTAATTAAAGGAGGTAATTTAAAATGGAAGGTACAATTAAAGTAGATCCTCAGCAGCTTATATCTGTTGCAGGTGAATTAAGCTCCGGTGGTACAAACGTACAGCAGCTTACTTCTGAAATGGTTAGAATTATGACTGCTATCGGAACATCCATGAGCGGTGAAGCTATTTCCAGCCTTATTGCTAAGGCTCAGGGTCTCGAAGGTGATATTACCAAAATCAACGGTATGATTCAGGAACACTCCAAAGATCTTCAGGAAATGGCTCAGATTTACATGAATGCTGAATCAGGTGCTCAGAGCGAAGCTGATGCTCTTCAGACATCTGTTATCGGTTAATTTTTCGGTAAAACCAAACATATACGGCGCGAGGATTGAAGCTTTGCTTCAATCTTCGCCGCCCTGTTTTGGGTTATGCACACATGCCGTGTAAATTGATGGGAGACGAAGATATGGATATTTCAAAAATTAAAGAACTGATTACTGAAAAGAAAACAGAAACAGAAAACAAACTTCATGAGAAGTATGGAATAGATTTTGTAGTTACCGCTGTAGGTAAGTTCGCAACATATATTACAGGCCCTGCATATGCTGCTCAGTGTCATCCTGCAGATGATGAAGCATTGTTCTTTGAAACAATGATGTATGAACAGGGCAAAACCATGAAGGATAAATACCGCGAAGCTCTTTTGGCAGAAGCTATGAAAGAAAGAATGAGTAAGCCGGTTTCGGAAATCGCCAAAGAATTTGCTTTTGTTATGGATTTTACAACACTTGCAGACGATTATGAAAAAGGTATGGATCCTAAACAATATAACTCTGAAAACAATTGCACTTTTTATACAGTGCTTGCAATAAATACCGATGCTGAATGTAACATCGAACCCGAACCCCTCTATAATGCACTTTGCGCTATGTACAAGGAGCTTGGTCCGGTAAACGGCGGAATAAGACTTTATCTTGCAGATGAAGATGAATTTGCCGACATTAAAGAATTCAGCATGAAAAACAGACGTATCGATTCGGATTTGCTTCAGATGTGCGAAGGAAGCTTTTTCGCTACTGTGGAAAATTCGGAAATCAAAGAAGATATAGAAGAAATGAAAAATATTTTATATTAAATGAGGGGACATCATTATGGCATACACAGATCAGGACATGAGGGTTGCAACCCAGCTTGCATACATAGATTTTAATCCGGAGCATATTGCAGCACATCCTGAATGGACTGTGCGTGATCACATCATCAACACTCCGGGGCTCAAAGAGTTTATTGAAAAAGAACAGCCGGGTATGTTGACCCGTTATATGAATGAAAACTACGGAAACTGGAAAATTCTTGAGCCGGTAAACAACAACTCACTTTTCGGAAGCGGTTTTTGCGCGTGCACGATAGATACCGGCGACGGAAATGCCATAATAGGTTACAGAGGCAGTGAGTCCTCAACCTTGGAAATAGGATTGGATGACTGGGTGTTTACCGATGTGGGATTCCTCAATTCCAAGGAACAACGTCAACAGACTGAAGCGGCAGAATATATGCAGATGATATATGAGAAATACGGCGATGATTATAACAGCTTTTCGGCAACAGGCCATTCTCTTGGCGGCAATCTTGCAGAACATGCCACTCTCATGTCGTCTGATGAAATGGCGGCAAAGCTTGACCGTGTTGTCAGCTTTGACGGTCCGGGATACAGCGATGAATATATCGCAACCCATGCAGAGCAGATTGAAAGACGTGCATCTCTCATAGATCACTTTCAATACAGCTTTGTCGGGGTTATGCTTAACCCCATCCCCGGTACAAATTACAGAACCATTGCCGCCCATGATGATCAGACATCTTTTTTCAAGGATCCTCTGAGATATTTTATGAGAGGCTTCTGGAGACACGGCACATGGAACATAGAGTTTGATAAAGAAGGTTATGTTCAGGATGGAGAACCCGATGATCTGGCAATATTTTTCAGGGGCTTTTCCAATGCGGCAGACGATCTTACTTCCGGTCCGTGGTATATGGCTGTGCCTCAGCTTGCATCAATTCTGCTTGGTATCAATGAAGAGGTTTCACCGGAGGAATTCTGGAATACGGTTAAAAAATATCAGAGTGAATACCTTGCACCCTTTGGAAAAATTCCATGTAATTTCAAAATATCAACACCAAAGCTTGATTCGACATCGGATACTGCGGGTTCTGTAGCACGCAATCTTCCGTCTGAAGCGGCAGAGGTTAAAAATATAAAATCCGAGGTTAGCCTGCTTCTTAAAGCGGCATCGCTTTTTACAGTCAGCTATAAACTCGGAAAATCAGCATCAAATCTTGAAAAGCTTGCAAAAAAAGCTCAAAAGGTTATGGAGGTCGGTAAAGAAGCTTCAAGCAGCTACTCAAATACCGAAAGAGAACTGACTTCCAATGCCGGAGCATAATTGGTTATATTTGATTATGTGCACACACAGAGTCTTTATCAACACAGATTAACGTTGTTGATTTAAAGGAAAGACAGGGAAGGAAAAAACATGGCTAAATTTACAGATGAAGAAATGTCCTATGCTGCTGCACTTGCGTATTTGGATTTTAAAGAAGAAGTAATAAGAGAACATCCCGACTGGACAATCGGTCAGCACCTCGAAAGTCCCCAAAACGCAGATTTGAAACAGCAGTTTATGGATCGTATGGGACCCGACAGATATGAGGATTTTATAAGCGGTGAATATAAAGACTGGAAAATAATTGATTCTCAGAATAATAACGGTTGGGACGGCAATGGCTTTGCTGCATGTACAATTGATACCGGTGACGGAAATGCAATTGTCGGCTTCAGAGGCAGTGAGGTTAATTCTGCCGATGATTTTCTTCATGACTGGCTTATTGCCGATGTTGGTCTGGTTAATGAAACACAAACCTCTCAGCAACGATATGCTGAGGAATATCTTAACAGAATAAACAATAAGTTTGGCGATGATTATGACAATTTTTCAATAACAGGACATTCCCTTGGCGGCAATCTCGCAGAGCATGCCACATTGACAGCTCCTGATTCAATGGCAGACAAAATCGACCGTTGCCTGAGCTTCGACGGTCCCGGTTTCAGCGATGAGTATCTTGAAAAATATGCCGATCAGATAAAGGATAATGCTCATCTTGTGGATCATTATCAGGCAAGTGCCGTGGGAACCATGCTCAATCCCGTTCCCGGCACAAATTACAGACATATAGAGGTTAAGGATGGAGCTTCCGGCTTTAAACGCCACAACATCAAGAATTTTGTCTTTGATGATGGCGGTTATGTCCGACCCGGTGTTCCCGATGCATTGGCGGCATTTTTTGCTACATTGAGTAATACGGTTGATGACAACACCTCGCTACCCGGCATTTTATCGTTAATTGACATAATCAGAAATATGGATCCCGAATATGCCGGTGAACTGTCAAAGGATTCGATTATGAATCTTTTTAATTACGCAAAAGATGTGATAAACCGCGTTATAAGAGACGGCAAACCCACTGATTTCAGAATTTCCACGCCTGTTTTGTCGGGTTCATCGGAAGTTGCATTAAACGTTTCTTCGATTCTTGCAAATGACGCTGCCGAAGTTGATGCAGTCAAATCGGAAATCAGTCTTCTCCTCAAAGCGGCATCTCTTTTTACAATCAGCTATAAATTGAAAAAATCCTCGTCAAATCTTGAGAAGCTCGCAAAGAGAGCAGGCAAGGTTGGCGATGGAGGAGAAAAAATAGTAACCTTTTATGAAAACTGTGAAAACAATGTTGCTCAGAATGCAGGCGCATAAAAGGTGTAACGATAAGGGGGATTATAATGGCAGGTTATACAGATAAAGATTTGCAAGTTGCATCCGCGCTTGCGTATGTTGATTTCAATTCGGAATCTTTTAAAAATCATCCCGACTGGACAATTAGTCAGCATTTACAAGACCCCGCCAACGAAAGCTTCAAGCAGGCTTTTATTGACAGTATGGGTTCGGAAAATTACGATAAATTTGTAAGCGGAGAATACAGCAACTGGAAAATTGTTGATTCTCAAAATAACAACGGCTGGGACGGCAACGGTTTTGCCGCATGTACGGTTGATACCGGTGACGGCAATGCAATAGTCGGCTTCAGAGGCAGTGAGGGCAATATCAATATTATTGACGATCCTTCAAGCCTTCGAGATCCTAATCTTTATGATGACTGGCTGACCGCCGATGCGGGCTTGCTTAACAGCACCCAGACAAGCCAACAGCAATATGCCGAAGAATATCTCAAAAGAATAAACGAACAGTATGGTGACCGCTTTGACGGCTATTCAATAACAGGACACTCTCTCGGCGGAAACCTTGCAGAGCACGCAACTTTGACTGCATCCGATGAGATTGCCGCAAAAATTAACCGCTGTCTCAATCTTGACGGTCCCGGCTACAGTGATGAATATCTTGCAGCTCATGCAGATGAAATAGCAAAAAACGCTCATCTTGTGGATCATTATCAGGCGAGTGCCGTGGGAGCTATGCTCAATTCAGTTCCCGGTACAAATTACAGCCATATATCGGTAAAAGACGGTACCGAGGGCTTTGACAGACACAGCATGAGTAAGTGGGAATTTGATGATTACGGAAATGCCAAACCGGGACAGCCCGATGAGTTTTCCATTCAGGCAAATGCCATAACAAATACTCTTGATGATATTACAACTGAAGAAGGACTTGGAGCTGCCAAGGATTTGTTGTGGATGACTTTTTCAGGTCTCATTGCCGGAGAATCCCCGGAAGAAATGGCTGAGAGAATACAGGAGATATACGATTCTTATTATAACAACTATTCAAGTCAGGCGCAAAACCGCGGCGGCTACGCAACAGAATTCAGCGTATCTTCTCCGGTACTGGTCAGCACGTCTGAAACAGCAAGTCAATGCTCACGCAATCTTTCGCAGGATGCGATGCAAATAGACGACATAAAGTCGGAAATAAGTCTTATTCTTAAAGCCGCTTCGTTTTTCACTTTAAGCTTTAAGCTTAAAAAGTCTGTAACCAATCTGGAAAAGCTTGCGGCAAAATCGGGCAAAATGAGCGAAAGCGCAAGCAAAATCGCAGAGCTTTACAACAACACCGAAACAAATATTTTGTCAAATTCGGGTGTTTGAAACAGTAATTTCTTATAAAAGAAGTGATATTTTTGACTAAATATAGGGTTGAAACAAATTCTTTGGTTTGTGTATCTGACAAATTAAATAGCATTAAGCGCGAGGTATCTTTGATTGGTGAAGAGATTTTCGATGTGGCACATGACATAGATTTTAAACTCAATGCTGCAACTATGATTAATCGCAAATTGATGTTATCCTTTAATAATGTAAAGGCAATTACGGATAAGTGTGAAAAAATGTCGACATCTGCATTGAATATTGCAGATATGTATTCTTCATACGAAAATAGAATTTCCGAAATGAATTCCAATGAAATCGAAGTATCAACAATGTCCGGTTTTGGTAACTTATATGTGAAATATCTGAAAAATGATGTTCAGGAAACAAGAGATGCCATAAATCGTATAGATGAGCTTTTCCACAAAATCCCCGTTGAAGAAAGAAACGTTTTAAAGGCGGCTTTGTCAGAAGTGTTGAAATATCAGGATGTCAGCCTTATAGATTTATATGATATATATTCGGATATTGAATCCGGCAACATTAACATTGACACGTTCGAAAGTGCGATAGATGTTTTGGCCGATTATACCGGTGTCAGTAAAATAACATTATGGCAAAGTGTAGATGCTGTCAAAGATGTTATAGGTAAGTATATTGCGGAATCGCAGGAATTGGATAAAAGAACGTGGGAATATTTTTCTGACAACGAGTATTTGGCAGGAATTTTCACTTCTACAATTACTCATGGCGGAGTTATTATAAAGGGCGTAACAGATTCGTTTTGTAATTTTGTTGATAAGACTTTACACTTATCTGATGTCGGGAATTTAGTAAAAAAATATACCGGATGGGATATTCCCGGAGCATTGAGGGATACGGGCGAGTTCCTCAGCGATACTTTTGATACTATTACAGATTTTGAGACGTATAGGGGTATATATAATTATTTTTGTGATCTTTTTTGAGTAGAAAGGACGTATCCATGAGTGAGTATTTGCCGGTAGGATCAATCATAAATGTAAATGATACCAAGCTGATGATAATCGGGTATGAATTGGTAGATAAAGATGATAAATTTGTGGATGGCTACACCGTGGTTAAGTATCCTATGGGATATATGAAAAACGAAAGTTTGTTTTTCGTATCGGTTGACGCTGAATTCAGTGTTGAATGGCAGGGATATTCATATGATGATGGTAACGAATGGCTTGAGGCAAATAAAAGGTTTTCTGACAGCATAAAAAGCCTGGATTATCAGGATGCAAAGAATCATCTTGAATATATAATAACAGCAATAAAAGAGCATGGTGATAAAAATGAATGATTTTTTACCTATCGGTAGTGTTGTCAAACTTAAAGAATTAAAACATTTTGTTGCGATTTGCGGATATTATCCGACATATAAAGACGAACGCAAGGATTATTTTGGTGTACTGCTTCCATTTGGGAAGTCTGAGTCCAATCCAATGTTGTATTTTTATATGGATGATATTGAGGAAATAGTTTTCGAAGGATATCACGATAAGTCGTTTAATGTGACAAAGGTTCTTTTAGAGAGTTTTCAGAAGAGATAGTCACAAATTTCAAATTATTATAAAAATAGTTCATAACGATTAAATAAAAAATATTAACAGGGTGATTAATATGGCAGATTTTAAAGTTAAAACACAGATGCTGGATGACATATCTACAGATTTGAAATCCATAGAACGTGAGCTTAAATCATACGAATCCGAAATGAAAAATGTAGCATCAGCTCTTGATTTCAGACTTGCCGCAGCCGGAATGCTGAAAATCAAAATAAAAGTCATTGCAAGCTCAGCCAACACATGCTCAAGGCGTGTCGGAAAGATGTCCGATGCCGCTGAAAAGGTTTCCGGAATGTATGTATCTACCGAAAAGCAGGTTATTTCCGGTGACAATGCATGGGTAGATAATGCTGTTGACGGAATTATTGACAATATCAAGGATACCCTTGAAGATATATTTGGTGATGACAGCGTAATTGACGATATCAAGCAGGTTCTTAAAGATGCACTTGAATCGGTGACAGGAAGGCTCAGCGGTGACGAGTGGATGAATATTCTCGGTGGAATTGTTGACACCGTGACTCATCTCCCCATTATTTCCGGAATTAGTGTTCTTGCCGATATTTTCACGGGAAATGTTACATGTGATACCGTAGGTGATGCAGTAAAGATTATAGGAACTGCTGTTATTGCGGCTCATCCTCTTGCGGGCATAATAGTGACTGCCTCAGGCTCTCTTATCAGTGAATTCCCCGAATTTCTCGGCGAGCTTGGAGATGTTGCAGGCGAGTTTTCACAGCGTTGGCAGGATGGTGACTATATTGGTGCCCTGTGGGAGGGTGTGTCCGATTTGTCGAGAGAAACAAAAGAATACATTGTCGAATCAGCCGTTGATCTGGTTGACAGCTTTGTTCCCATCAGTGCAATAGCCGACGGTGTTGAATTTATCACCGGTTGGGATATTGACGAAACTCTCGATAAAATGGGCGAAGCTGCTGATAATTTCTTTGATGATATAATAGGTATTGAAAAAATTCAGGATTGCTTTAGCGGAATCAAAGAGTGTTTGGGGTATTAAACCAAAGTATGACAGATTGAGGTGATTGATATGACAGGTTATTTACCGGTTGGTTCCGTAATAAGGGTAGATGATACAAAATTAATAATTCTTGGCAATACAACTGCTCCCGAAGATGGCAAGCTTACGGATTTTTATCTTGTTGCAAAATATCCGTTGGGATATATGGGGTCGAAGAGCGTATCTGCCATAAAGGTTGATGATGATTATAAAGTTGAATTCGAAGGATATTCGTTTGCGGAAGCAGATAAATATCTTGCGGCAAAACGTAAGTTTAACAACAGCCTGAAAACCATCAGTGTTGAAGATGCACGCAAGGTTGTTGAAAATCTGAATGCGCTTGTGAAAGGAGGAAAATCAGATGAATAATGTTTTACCCGTAGGAACAATTGTTAAGCTTGAAAATTCTGATTCTCCCATAGCCATTGTCGGATATTATCCGATAATAAGCGGTGAACAGCGCGACTACTACGGTGTTTGTGTGCCCATTGGCATAAGTCAGAAGTATCCTATGGTACATTTCAAGGAGGAACAGATAGAATCTGTGGTTTTTGAAGGCTACAAGGATGAAGACTTTGAGCCTGCTTCTGCGGCAATGAAAAAAGTACAGGAATTTCTTGACAGAAAACTGTGCAGTTGATTTTTTTGAAAAATACATCTTGATTTATCATATATTATTTATAATTAATAAGGAGGTATACGGGTGGCTGATTTTAAAGTTATATCTGCAGCACTTACAGATGTTGAAGACCGACTTGACAATTTGTCACGTGAGCTGTCAAACAGTGAAGATGAAATACGAAGAGTCTCTTCGCAACTGAGTTTTAAAGTATCGGCAGTCGGAGCTTTGAGACTGAAATTGAATATCATTGCAAACAATGCCGAATCCTGTTCGCGAAAGATGAGAAAAATGTCATCTGCAGCAGGGAAAATATCGGTTAAATACAATAATACCGAACAGCGTATATTGGACAAATCGGAAGGTAATATCGGATGGATTGACCAGATAATGCCGAAATTTCCTAAGATAATTCGTGATTGGATTGACAATATTGTTGATCCGCACTGGCATTTGAATCTGTTTGATAAGCTGAAGGATCAATGGGAGGTTATATACCCGGATGTTCATGTAATCGGAAATACTGTCGGAGGTGCAATTGACATACTTCACCATGCCGCACAGTGGTATGATTCTCTCGATACCGACGGAACAAATTTTGTCGATGCCCTTACAGCTACAGGCGGTATAGGAGCCTTTATGGCAGGAATTATAGGTCTTAACACGAATGCGTCAAATTCTACCACCACAACGTCAGATTTTCTGACAGCAACCGGCACTGCCGATGCAAGCATGACATTTGACCCCTTTGGTCGTGACATCAGCGGAAAAGCAAGTGCTGAGGGAGAGGCTCATTTGTATCAGGGTTCCATAAGCGGTGATTATACATACGGGAACTTTGACGGCGAGCTCAATGTAGGCAACGCCGCCGCACAGGGGGAAGTCGGTTTCTCCATCTTCAATGAGGACGGAGAGATAGATCCCAGCCTTTATGCAAATGCAAGTGCAGAGGTTAGTGTTCTTGAAGGTTCATTCAACGGACAGCTTGGCGGTGAAAATGCCAATATATTCCTTGATGCGGAAGGAAAACTTCTTGCGGCTGAAGCTTCGGCTGAAGCCGGTGTGGGCAAATTTACTTCCACCGATGAACACGGTAATACCGTAACAGAATATGGTGTTAAAGCTGAATTTGAAGCCGAAGCATATATTGCTGAAGGTACAGTAAGCACAGGTTTCAACTTTATGGGTATTGAAATCGATGTGGACCTTACCGGTAAAGCCGGCGGTATTGGCGTAGCAGGAGGTGCCGAAGCTACCACAGGCGGCTTTGAAGGAAATATCGGTCTCGGTCTCGGACTTGGTCTTGAAATCGGACTTGATATCGACTGGAGCGGTTTTGAGTTGAAATGGCCCTGGTAAAAACGATAATTAATATATAATGGAGGATTTTTAAAATGTATAAAAATATGTTACCTGTAGGAAGCGTTGTATTACTTAAAGAAGGCGACAAAAAGGTTATGATTTGCGGCAGAGTTCAGACAAGAAGCGGTGATGAGGTAATCTATGATTATTCAGCTTGCTACTATCCCGAGGGAATAATGGATCCCCGCAAAATGACGTTCTTTAACCGTGACGATATTGAAAGAGTATATTTCATTGGTTTTCAGGATCCCGAAGAAATAGCTTTCCGTACAAATATTCTCGACAACCTCAAAGAGCTTGAAGTAAGAGACGGAAAGATTGTCGCAAAAGAAGAATAATTATTGCATATTTGTGCAAGCCTCACGGATATGATATTCATTTTCGGAGGGTTGCACAATTTGACTGTAGATAAGTTTTATTTATTAAAGGAGTTATATTGATGTTAAGTTTTAAGTTTGGAAAAATCAGACTTGTATCGTTGCTTCTTTCGGTGTGTATAATTGTCAGCGGATGTGTTGTCAGTGTAAGTGCGGCAACTACTCCCAATTGGAAAAGCTTGTATCAGAATAAGGTTCAGCAGATTGAAACCGATTACAATCAGGGAAGACGTGAAAAAGATGATGTATATGAAATTTCATACTATTCCCTGGCTGACTTTGATTTTGACGGTGTGCCGGAGCTTTATCATGCATTGGCATGCGAAAAAAGATACGGCTATGAGGTTCAGTCCGGTTCGGAAGAAATTTATTATATCAAAAACAACAGAGTAGTTCTGGGAAAAATTGAGTCTCATGTAACTCTCGGGCTTGTTCCTGCCACGGACGGCAATGGTACTGTTAATGACAGACATTGGCAATATGTAATGTATAATGCAGGTCAGGATAAGGTCGCATTTATAACAAAAGATTCCTGGACAGATTCTGCAAGTATGGGAAATGTCATTATTTCCGAATTGACCTTCGATAAGTCGAGCGGTGTGCTGAGTGCAAATGAAATTATTAACCGTGAATTCCCGAGAGGAAATGAGCCGGGATGTCCGTCCGGTTATGAAGCTGTAGCTGCAGCTTCAACCTTTTCCGTCACAAAAAAAACAGATGCCAATCTTTGGAAATGGGAGCCGGTATATGTGAATGCAGAGCCTGCAAAATCTGAAAATAAAACTTCTGCAAAAGCAACATGGAAGGATGCTTACAAAGAATTTGTTGACGGTCAGGGCTATGCAGATGCCAAGCAGAGATTCTTTACCGAAAACAAAGATTACATCAGCTTTGCCCTGTGGGATATGAATGCAGACGGTATTCCGGAGCTGATTTGTAAAAACGGAGCAAAAAACAAGGAGGATATGGTTACATACATATACACCTTCAAAAATGACAAACTCATGTTCTTGTCAAAGGCAGGAACCGGCGATTCCAACTTCTTATATTCAGATGATTCGAGATATCCCGGTCTGTTCTGGTCAAGCGGCGAGGCAGGTGTATATCTGACATACTATTATACAATAAAGAATGAAAAGTTTCATGAAGAAGTAGTTTTAGAGGATCTGGTAGATTATACCGGAGTTGCGTTTGACTATACACGAAGCCAGAAGACCTCTGATGATGAATTGTATGCTGTAGGCAAAAATGTAAGACAGAAATTGAAAATGTATACGGTAAACAGAATTAAAGCTATCGGCTGGAACACCTTCCTCAATGAATCCGTAGCAAGTGCCAACTCCATGTATGCCGATGTTCCCCTGAGCAGCTGGTATTTTGATGCCGTAAAATATGCTGTGGACAAAGGTGTTATGAGTGGTGTGTCCGATACTAATTTTGCTCCTGATACGGTTCTTACAAGAGCAATGTTTGTAACAATGCTCTACCGCATGGAAAAAGAGCCTTCAACCACCAAAGTGAATTATAAAGATGTTCCCAAGGGAAGTTGGTTTGAAAATGCAATCTCATGGGCAAGCAAAAAAGGACTTGTAAATGGTGTTACCGACAAGGAGTTTGCTCCCAATGCCGAAATTACCCGTGAACAGCTTATGACAATTTTGTATCGCTATGCAAAATATAAGAAAAAGGGTGTTTCTGCAAATGAGCTCAACGTAAAAGCATTTATCGATAATGTTGATATTTCTCCCTATTCCGTAGATGCCATGAACTGGGCAATAGAAAACGGCTTGATTTCCGGTACCGGCGGAAAATATCTCACCCCATTCGGTGCTGCAACAAGAGCACAGGCTGCGGTTATTCTTCAGAGATTTTGCGAAAAGTATAACATATAAATAAGAAAGGCGCTCTTTGGTTTATTCTCAAATTAAGGGGCGCTTTTGAATTAAAAGGAGAAGAAATATGACAAGAAATGACGTGTTAAACGGAGCTCTCATGCTCAATGGTGCTGATAAAAACTATACTGTTTCTGTGGAGAATGATACCATAATAACCGAAGTCAAATGGATGGATGCCACATTTTTTGCTCCCGGTTCGGTAACTGATGAAATCAGAAATTTCAAATATATTGTCAGACTTCACAACGGTAACAAATGGTCGGAAATCGATGAAAAAAGAGAATCGTCAACCTCGCTTAATGCCAAAGGAATAAACAAGCACTACAGCTATACCAAGGGGCACACAATAACCTTTAACAGAACCGTGGGGATCGGACAGGACAGAAATAACAATGTCAATGGTGTGGTTGATGTGCGTTTCAATTCGGAGGATTATAAACGTCCTGTCAGAGAATATCTTATGAGATGCGGATATAAAAAGAAAATGGGAAGTCTTGCAAAAACATTTATCATTGGCGGAATTTTAGCCCTTGTTCTGACAGCTGCAATTTTGGCTTTTCTGTTTTTCACCGGAATTTTCACCGAGAAGGACGCTTTATCATCTGATGAATTTATCAAAGAAATGGAAAGTGAAGGAATGGTAATAGAGGATTATTACGAATATAATGATGATTCACGGGATTGCGATTACTATGCATACAATGATGATTATACGAATGTTCGGTTTATTGATTGGAAGACTGAAAAGCAGTGCAAAGAGTATTTTGAAGAGAGAGTGGAATACTGTAACAATTCTAATTATTCAAAGATTACATCGAGGGTCAGCGGAACAAACTATGCACGGGTCGAAATGCGTCTTTCCGATGGAATTTTTGTGATAATTTCATACATTGATGACACAATGATAATATGCGATACTTCCGTGAGACATAAAGATCAATCGGAAAACGCGAGACGTAAAGATAAATTGAAAAAGCTTGTAGACAGATTGGGTTATTGATTCCGGATTTCAGCTAAACAGGAGTGTAAACCTTTAGGGGTTTTACATTCCTGTTTTTTTTGCTGTATAGAAAACCTTTGTTATATTGCGTATGAAATTTTTGGGAAGGTAAAGCTTATCTTGTTTGTCCAATCGACAAAAATCTTCAAACATATTGACAAATATGTTGTCATTATGTTAAAATATAAAATATATATGTGTGTGCTTAAGGAGCGTAAAATATGGTGGATGATTCTGTTTTTTTGTTTACTGAAAATAAAAGAAAACAATACATAGAAAGGCTTGTTGAAGAGCTTCCTCTTCTGAGAGCAAAAGCAGAGGTATCACAGGAGGAAATTGCATTTATCATAGGTGTTTCAAGGCAAACATATGGAGCTATAGAAAGAAAAAGCCGTACTATGTCGTGGAGCATATATCTTTCTTTGGTATTTTTCTTTGATTACAACAAAAAAACACGCGATATGATAAGATCAATAACTGCATTCCCTAAGGATGTGACAAATTGCTTCAGCAACGAAAAAATATCCTCCGGCATAGAGCTTGAAAGCATGTTTAATCCGGGTACAAAAAATATTATTGATGCACTTGATGACCAGGCTAAAGCAACCATCAAAACTCTTGTTATGTTAGAATATTCCCGATGCACCAAGCTCTCCGGAGAGGCTGTAATAAAGCTTTTTGAGGGTATGGATTTTTCCGGCGGGAAATTGTCACAGGACAGCAATGATACAGCACGAGCACTAAAGAATATTAAAAGGAACAGCACGAAATGAATAGCTGCATAAAGAGAACAGTAAATCGATTTTTAAAGAAACATTCTGTTTCATCACTTGATTACAAAACCCTGAGAAAAGTAGCGGACAATATGACTCGTGTGATGTATGTATGCCATAGCAATAATAACAATGGATAAGGGGGATTTTACATGAGTGAAGAAAAGTTGGCGCAAATGCCCGAAGATGTTTCGCACGAAGAGGCTTTGCCGGAAGAAACTTTGCCGGAAGAAACTTTGCCGGAAGAAACTTTGCCGGAAGAAACTTTGCCGGAAGAGGCTTCGCCTGAAGATGTTTCACCCGAAGATGTTTCACCCGAAGATGTTTCACCCGTAAGTGAGAATGTGGCTGAAGATTGTCAGGTGCATATAACACCTTGCCCGGGGTGCGGGCTCTTGCTTGAAGGTGATTTGTCGTTTTGTCCCAAGTGCGGTACAAAAATCATTCATGATAATATCAACGACAAAATCGATGCGTATAACTCCGCTCTCGAAAACAAGAAGCAAAAAAAGTCGGTAATAAAAGTAATTGTCGGAGTTGTTCTTGGTGCAATGCTTGTCGCCGGCGGAATTCTCGGAGTTAATTACTATTATCAGCAAAAGGAAATTCAAAGGCAGGAGGAGATCGCCCGTCAGAAAAAGGCTGTTTACGATTATGCCATGTTGGCGCAGGAATATTGCAATAGGCTGAACGAGATTTTCACTGATTTGTCTCAGCTTGACGGAGCCTGGAACATCATTAATAACACCAACGGAAGTTCAAATTATTATTACAACTATTATTACTATTCCACACGGGATGCATTGATAAGATATGTCGAAAATTCATTTTCAACTCAGATTTACAACATCAATGCTGCTTATGATGCTCTTGACAACTATTATCAGGAAATCAACAACACTGTTCCGGATGATGAGAATGCAAGAAAGATTAAAGAAATGATTGGAGAGATACATACTGCGTATCGGGAGCTTTATAACAATATTATTGTTTCGCAAAACGGGAACAATACCCATGCAATTGCCAATATGTACAGCAAGGTAACCGATTTGGAAATGGTTATAAACAATGTTAAAATAGAATATCAAGAATAAACTAAACCGCACTGCGGAATAAGAAAGGATGTAACCTATGAACACTGAAAACAATAACATGTACGGTGGGGGAAACAGAGGCTTTGAGCCTGTAAGCTATACTCCCAACGTAGCACGTCCTGCTCAGGATTTTCCGGAGCCTACTGCCGACAATCCTGCACCGAGGATTCGTCCCACAGCTCCTGTCACTTCTGCTCCGTTCAATGAGCCCGCACCGTCATTTGCACCCATGCCGGAGAACAGATGTCCCAATTGTCAGGCTCTGATTAACGGTGATCTTGCATATTGCCCCGAGTGCGGTGCAACACTCAAGTCGCTATGCCCCATGTGCGGAACCAAAATGCCTGCAGGCCAGTCTTTCTGCTCAGCCTGTGGCTATCGTAATAATGCTCCCGGTGGCTATGGCACAACTCCCGGTGTGAATCCTGCAATTAATACATATAATGCCTCTGTTGCGGCACCCAAAAAGAATAATACCGCTTTGTTTATTATTATCGGTATTGTGGCTGTAATTGCCGTAGTTATAATTATTGTTGCACTTTCAGGCTCTTCCGGCAGCAGAGAGAAGAGATTCAGCTTTAGTGATGAGTTCAGCTACCTTTCAGGCGAATCCTATTGTGACATTGCTTCCGACGGAAGCTATATGTCAATAGACACAAATCCCTATGACCAGGAAGATTATTATGATTCTGAGGCTGTTTCCGCAGTCCCCGAAATCAACGAAAAGCTTGGCTTCAGTGAATCTGTATATCAGAAAATGCTCCAGACACGTTCTCTTGACGGAAGAGTAAGTGATGAAAATGAAAACTTCAGAGTAAGCTGGACATATCATCCCGATTCGGGACTTGAAGTAATGTATGAAAAGAAATAATTTATAAAAAATTTCAGTATAAATAAAAAGGAGTAATCAATAATGGGAAAAGTAAGTGTAGTAATTGTAGATGCAACAGGAAACAAAGAACAGAAGGTCGGTCTTCCCGATGATGTTAAAATCGGAATTATCATGATTAAGCTTGTTGAAAAAATCAAGTTGCCATCAGTGGGACCCGACGGTAACCCCATAAGTTATAAGTTTATACACAAAGTAAGCGGCAGACAGCTTCTTGAAACCCAGACTTTAGCTGATGCTCAGATCAGAGACGGAGATGTCCTCAGACTTCAGCCTGAAATCACAGCAGGAAACGGCAGTGTGTGATTTTAAAATGTAATAAAGGAGAAGCATATGTCAACTGATATAGAACTCAACAAGTCGGATTTTGAAGAAACCCGATATTCACGTCTTGAGCTTATTCCATGGTGGAATCAGGAGCTTTTGCACAATTCTACCGTAATGGTGGTGGGCGCAGGGGCAATAGGCAACGAGCTTATTAAAAACCTTGCACTATTGGGTGTCGGGAAAATTGTCATTGTCGATATGGATAAAATCGAACAGACCAATCTTACGCGTTCTGTGCTGTATCGCATGGAAGATGTCGGTAAATTCAAATCACAGGCAGCGGCTGAAGCCGCAATGGATATTAATCCCGATGTTAAGGCGATATGCCTATGCAGCAATATTGTCACAGATATTGGTCTTGGAGTATTTCGCAACATGGATATTGTTCTTGGCGGTCTTGATAATCGTGAAGCCCGTCTTGCAATCAATCAGGCATGCTACAAGGTTAATAAACCGTGGATAGACGGTGCGATTGAAGTTTTAAACGGATTTGCCAGAGTGTTTGTTCCGCCCGGTCCTTGTTATGAATGCACAATGACAGAAACTGACTGGAAATTAATAAACAAGCGTAAGTCCTGTGCTTTGCTTACTCATGACGAAATGCTTGAAGGAAAAACGCCCACAACCCCAACCTCGTCATCAATCATTGCCGGTGTACAGGTTCAGGAAATGCTCAAACTTCTTCACAATGACCGGAATCTTCCCACCCTTGCCGGAAAAGGATATGTGTTCAACGGTCTTACTCATGATTCTTTTGTTGTTCAGTATCAACTTAAGGATGACTGCATGAGTCATGATTTGTATGAAGACATTTGCGAAATGGACTGGTCAGCAAGAGAAACAACTCTCAGAGATGTTCTGAAACAGGCATACGATGATATGGGAGACGGTGCAATAATAGAATTTGACCGCGATATTGCCACAACGGCAACCTGCGAATGCGGATGTCAAAAAGACATATTCAATACCGTAAACAGACTCAGAGGGAAGGATATTGTGTGTGAAAAATGCGGCAGAACCATGCGTTTTGAAACGGTTCACACAATTTGCGGACAAGAGGATTTCCTTGATAAAAAGCTTTTCGATATCGGCATACCTCTTTACCACATTATTGCGGTAAGGTGCGGTATGAAGTATAAGTATTATGAATTATCAAAAGATAAAACCGAGGTGTTAGGAGGCCTGTTTGAATGAATGCACGAATGAGGAGAATTGCCTCTGACTATGAGCAGATACAAAAGAATTTTTCCAATCATAAAAATATCGCTGTTGAACCCATAGGTGAGGCACCAGCAGAAAAATACAGAGTTACATACTATATAAACGGTATCAATCTTTTAGAAGACGGAAGAATTGAAACCATCTCAAAACACATTGTAATAATAACACTCCATGCTGAGTATCCGAGATATAAGCCCATCTGCACCATAGCCACCCCAATATGGCATCCCAATTTCAGGGACGGACAGATATGCATAGGCGATATCTGGGGCGCAGGTGAGTCTTTGTCGGACATTATCGTAAATATCGGTGATATGATTCAGTACAAATCATGGAACTCTTTCAGTCCGCTTTCAGCTGATGCCGCCGAATGGGCAATTGCCAATAAGCATCTTTTCCCTGTGGGCAATATTGATTTGTGGACAGGAGAAGAGCTTGACGGAAGCACAGCAGGCGATGTGGACATTGATGTTTTTGACGAGTCAACGGAAGATGCTTCATTTGGCTCAGGTCTTGAATATCCCGGAGATGTTTCAGGTTCCATGTCAAATGAATCACCATCATTTGACAGCTTTCAGGATTTTCAGTCCAAAGGAACCCAGGTATTTAATCCCGATTCTGACAATGACTTTGAAATAACTGCAGAAGAGCTGGTTGGTATTGAGTTTGTTCCAACAGCCGAAAGAATGCAAACCAGCCGTTACGGTGCCAGCGCAAAGGGAGGCAAGGTTAATTTTAAAACCATTCTCATTAAGGGATTGCTTTGGGCACTTATCGGTGCATTTGTCGGTTTTGGCTTTTCAGAAGTATTTGATGGAATTACAAGTGAAGCTACAGTGGCTGACATTCTGGGATATTCAAATCTCAGTGACTTCTATGAGTATAATGAAAAATCCAATGATGCCATAGAAGAGGTTAATGATGATTTTATGGACTATTGTGAAGAGAATGGTCTTGACTCGGATGATCAGTATGTTCTTCAGACATGGTTGTCTCAAAACTATGATAAATATGCAGATAAGATGGACGAGTACAGCACATACAATGATAAGGCTTCTCAGGCTTTTTACTATGCATATGAAGATGAGTTTGACGGAGATGAAGATGATATAAAGGCTACAATGGATAATATCCAGAGGATAAGCACGGGATTGTGGTCCGGTCTTATTGCACTGTTTATAGGTCTTTTCCTCGGACTTGGTGAGGGTATCTATTATGGTTCTTTTGAAAAAGCCGTAATATATGCTCTCATAGGAGCAGGTATATCCATACTGATCGGTACAATAAGCGGTTACTGTGCACAGTGGATGTATGCTTCCCTTTTGAGTGAGGATTCGTCCGACATAGTCAAAGCTCTGGTCAGAGCTTTGGGATGGGCTATAATGGGTGTCGGAGTTGGTTTGTCTGTCGGACTTATCAAACCCGATGCAAACCGAATTGCCTTTTGTACACTTGGTGGTGTAATAGGTGCATTTGTAGGCGGATTCCTGTTTAACTACATTTTCGAGCTTGTTCCTCATGATATCGTTGCAAGAGGTATTGCAATTGTAATTATGGGTCTTTTGATTGGTGTAGGTGTCGGACTTCTTGAACAGTTTGCCAAATCAGCATGGCTCAAGGTTATCAGAGGTGAGTTTGAGGGCAAGGAATATCTTGTGTTTAAAGGTGTTACAAGCATTGGTAACAGTGGCAAAAACATGGTTGTACTCTTTAAAGATAAGCTTGTTGCCCCCAACCATTGTGACATTGTTCAGGAGGGCAGTAAATATGTTCTTGTTGACAAAGGCTCTCCCATGGGTACTGTTGTAAACGGTATGCGTATAAACAGACATGTTCTCAGAGCCGGAGATGCCATTTCAATCGGTAACTCGGTGCTTATCTTCAATACTAAATAATAATATGCGGAGGAATTTTAACTATGAGAAAGATTGTCAGCATTATTCTTTCGGTAATTTTGGTATTCTCGCTTTCAGCATGCAGCGGAGAAAGCAAGAAGACCGCTTCAAAGCTTGATATCAAGGGTGTTTTTTATACTAATGCAGAAGCATCGGAAGATGGAATGACCGATTGCTATGTTGTGTTTGATTATAACAGCAACGGTAAAAATTTTGAGCTTGCAAAAGAAACTGGCGAGGTAACGCTTGCTTTTGAAAATAACAGCTATGAAGCAACAGAAAACAAAAAGTCAACATATTATCATAATTCCGAAACATTTGATGAATATCTTTTTGACCCCATAGAAAGATATATGGGATATCAGTATGCGGTAAATGAGCAGAAAACCATTCCCGGAAGTGACAAAGCAGATAGACTTTTTGTTCATTTCAGGGTTAATCCCAACGATTTTGGAGATAAAGGCAGTGTTACTCTCGATTTTATCGGCGAAAAAGCAAAGTTTAAGATTTCAGATGCTAAGGAAATAAAAACCGTTGATGAGATTATGAATGTTGAAGCGGATTATGATTCTGCTTATCAGGTGGCATCGTTTAAATACCGTGCTGATAAAGCATATCTGGAAGCATGCTTCATCACAAGAGTTGCCGCCTTTTTCGGTGAGGATTTCAGCGGTATGTCTAAAACTATTTTGAATATCTTTAATGAGTCCGCAGCCTGGGGTGTAAGTGTGTCTGAACTTGCCGGTCAAGGATTTTCGGTTGTAGACGGCATCTACTTTGATAAATCTCTTAACTATGATCTCAGTCCTCTTAAGCTTTCGGTTGTCAAGGAAGCACATCCTGACATTGCATCTCTCATTGATAAGCTTGTAACAGATACGACACTTCTCGGAGGTCAGATTATCAACGAAGAAAGTGTTGCAGATGATGTTGAGGCAACTATTAATTCGATTATAGAAACATATATGCAAATTTGTGATTATTTCGCATTAGAAATGGCAAATTAATATTTTAAGGAGAGATGAACAGAATGAAGTCAAAATTTTTTGCAGGAGTGATTATGCTGATTATTCTGTTTGTCTCTCCTGTTGCATATGCCATCGATTTTGATGTGCAGGAAATCTACGATTCTGTGGTTGTGGTATACACCGACACCGGAGTTGGCAGTGGATTTTATGTGGATGAAAATCTTATTATTACCAATGCTCATGTTGTGGAGGATAACAAATCAGTTACGGTTAATCTTTATGACGGGACATCTGTCAAAGGAAAGGTAACAGAAAGCGATTCTTCACGAGATCTTGCACTTATAGAGGTTGATGAGTCTCAGACCCCGCTTTCATTCAGCACTGCAGAGCTTACTGTAGGGCAGGAGGTATACGCAATAGGTGCTCCGAAGGATATTCCTTACACCATGACAAAGGGAATAATATCGGCACTTGACAGAGTTATTTCTGACAATAATTATATACAGATTGATGCATCAGTCAATTCCGGCAACAGCGGAGGCCCTCTCGTAAATGAAGCCGGAGAGGTTATCGGAGTAATAACACTCAAAGCTGTTGATGCCGAGGGGATTGGTTTTGCAATAACTACAGCAGATGTTTCAGAGTTTATCAAAAAATGCGAGGAGTCGGACGGACAAGCCGGAGAAGAATCCAATCAGCCGGCTTCTTCGGAAGATTACGAAGACAAGGGGTATGCAGAAAGATATAAAAAAGTAAAAAGCGAAAATGATATACTAAAAATAATCGTATGTATATCGGTTATGTTGAATATTATATTAATAATACTGTATTTTCGCAAAGTAATCGGAAAGCCTGCACCTAAGGATGAATTTGATTTCGAAATAGAGATTGAGGAGTAAAAATATGAAAAAGAAAACATCAAAAGAAAAAAAGCCAAGCGTAACCAAGGAAATGTTGCCTGATTTACCGCAAAATATTCTGAAGGTCGGGGAACGTGTCCTTGAAAGCAAGAATATATATATACATCAGAAAGTATATGCAAAAATTCACAAATTTGCGGCAAACAAAACTGAAAATGAGCACGGCGGAGTGCTTGTGGGAAGAGTTATCAACGAAATGAACAGAGATAACATAATTATTGAAGGATTTATTGAGGCTAAATATAATGCGGCAACTCCCACCACGCTCACATTTACTCACGATACATGGGATTATTTTCATTCGGAGTTGGAAAAGAGATTTAAGGGTCTTAAAATTGTCGGATGGATTCACACTCATCCGAATTTTGGAATTTTCCTTTCTGAAAATGACAAATTTATTCAGCAGAATTTCTTCTCAGATTCAAATCAGGTGGCATATGTTGTTGATCCGATTCAGAACGATGAGGGCTTCTATTTCTGGATAGATGGCAATCTTGAACGCTGTCCCGGTTTTTACATTTTCGATAAGGTAGGATCAAAAATCAAACAAAAGCCATGGGAATTTGATGAAATATCATCAGATGAAGATGTTCAGAAGAAAAACGGAGCAAGCATCTTTGTTACAGCCTTGCTTGCAATTATTACTGTTATTAATCTTATTTTCCTGCTTATTCAGACAGATAAAATATCAGTGCTTGAAAAGAAAATTGATGATTATGAGATTATTATCGAAACCACAATCGGAATGGACGTTTCAGAGGTTGCAGATCTTATGAGGGAGCAGAATAAAAACTCTCAGGCACAGCAGTCTGTTGTACCTCCTGCAGATAATCAAGGCGATTCAGGCGGAATGGTTACAGAACCGGCTCAAACGGACGGTGGTGCACCGGTAATCATACAGCCCGGAGCAACGACGGTTAACTGATAATTGTATTTGAACGAGTATCAGTACTATTTTTACATATAATATCGGAGGATTAAAAATGAATTATATAGGTAAGATTTGTCCTTATTGCAAGACCGTACTTAAAGGTGACGATGATGTAGTGATTTGCAGTGTATGTGAAATGCCTCACCACAAGGAATGTTGGATCGAAAACAAAGCGTGCACCACCTTCGGATGCACCGGAACGATTCTTGGTACTGATTCTGCATCAGAAGATATGGGTGAAAAGAGATTTTGTACCGAATGCGGAACACAGCTTAAGGCTGATGCAATGTTTTGCACAAATTGCGGTACTCCGGTCAGAAATTCGGCTGAGTCTCCTTCCTTTGAAAGAACGGCGTTTGAGTCCAGTAATATAAGCTATCCGAACTCTCAGCAGGGCGGATTCGGTCAGCCGAGTCCCTACGCTCAGAACAGCCCATATGCTCAGCCGAGACCCGGCTATGGTCAGCCGAACCCCTACGCTCAGAATAGCCCCTATGCTCAGCCAAGACCCGGCTACGGTCAGCCGAGTCCCTATGCTCAAAATAGTCCCTATGCTCAGCCGAGACCCGGCTATGGTCAGCCGAACCCCTACGCTCAGAATAGCCCCTATGCTCAGCCATCACCATATGGTCAGCCGAGCCCCTACGCTCAAAACAGCCCCTATGCTCAGCCATCGCCTTATGGTCAGCCAAGTCCCTATGCTCAGCACCGTCCGGGTGGCTATGGACAGCCGCAGCCATCGCCTTACGGTCAGCCGCAGCCATCGCCTTACGGACAGCCGCAGCCATCGCCTTACGGTCAGCCACAGCCATCACCTTACGGTCAGCCGCAGCCATCACCTTACGGACAGCCGCAGCCATCGCCTTACGGACAGCCGCAGCCATCGCCTTACGGTCAGCCGCAGCCATCATCTTACGGACATCCACAGCCATCACCTTATGGTCAGCCACAGCCTGCACCTGCATCAGATGCGTTTTCACGTCCGCAGGCAGATGCACTAAATCAGCCGAAGCCCGAGCAGAATAATGTGCCTGTATCTGAGATGCCTGTTGAATCAACTGACAGAGGATTTGAAGTGTCATGGACACCTGCGGGTATTGAAGATAACGGTTCGGAAGATAATAAATAATACATAGAATCTCTTTTGTATCCCCGGAAATGATATTGACAGCCGGAACAATTGACATTGCTGTTGGTTGTTTCGGCTCTGTCATTTGCTAAAGGAGATGATAAGGTGGAAGAGCATGATATAATAATACTGGAAGAAGACGAGACATTTGAAGACACAGGCGATATAACGCTTCCCGATAACGTTATAATCGAGGGAACAATCGATCCGGACGGTATTAAAGTGTATATCAGACATGATGTATACAGACAAATCGAGAAATATGCTAAAGAGGAAATGTCCAAAGAGGTCGGAAGTATTCTTGTTGGCAAATATGTTTATACCGATAAAAATAAGGCTGTAATAATAACTGATTGGATAGAGGCAAAATATGCCCGTTCATCAGCGGCTACGCTTACATTTACTCATGAAACCTGGGATTATGTTCATGAAGAAAAAAGCAAAAAATATCCGAACTTGTCGATTGTCGGGTGGCAACATACTCATCCCGGTTACGGGATTTTTCTGTCAAATTATGACACGTTTATTCAAAACAATTTTTTTAATCTTCAGTGGCAGATTGCATATGTTGTTGACCCAATAGCAGACAAAAGAGGTTTTTTTCAGTGGCGTGACGGAAAAATATCCAAAATGTCAGGTTTCTATATATACGGTGATCCTGATGAAAAGATATTGATATCGAAAAAGAAGGTAAATACCGGAAGTCGCAGTCTGATTGTGAATACTGTTCTTTCGATGTTGCTTGTCATATCGGTGATTGTGTCTTTTTTATTATATTTTGAAAACGGGAATCTTCGATCACAAATCGGCGAAACAGCCGAAGTAACGGAAACAACTGTGAATAACCAAACTCAGACTACGAGTACCCAAGCTTCTGACATACCGGACAGTGATGAAAACACAGAAACATTTAATGTATATACTGTTTGCAACGGGGATTGTCTGAGAGATATTTGCGTGCTTTTCGGCATTGATTACAGTTGCAACATAAAAACCATAATGCGTATAAACGGAATAACCAATGAAAACATAATTTTTGCCGGTCAGAAATTATACATTCCGATTTCGCAATGATTTCAGTAAAAACTGCACAACGTAAATATGGCGTTTGTGCGGTTTTTAAATATACTTGATTTGTGTTGGTAATTGTGTTAAAATATACAAGTACGCTTTGAAATTACGTATTAGTATAAAGGAGAAAAAAATGGACAAATACAAAATGGACAGCTTTACGGAATATATGATAAAGCAAAAATGGAAAAAGGGGACAATTCTTAAGTGTTTGCTTATTGTAGCGGCAGCATTCTTTGTGAGTATGTTTATTCTGCTTGTTTGTATGTTTTTGCCGTTTGCCATGCCCCAAAATCCTATAACACAGGTGTTTATAAATATAGGATTGCTTCTTATTGTCGGAATTTTTTACGGTGCATATAGGATGATTGCAAGGTTTGATGTTGAGTTTGAATATGCATTGACAAACAGCGAACTTGATGTGGATAAAATTATACGCAGGAAAAGACGAACCAATGTGGTTTCAATAGATGTTAAGGCATTTATCAGATTCGGAAAAAAATCGGAAGAGAACAAAGAGTTGGAAGCTCAGGAAGAGTATTCGCGTGTTATAGATGCTACAGCCAACTCAAAAACCCATGAAGATTATTATGCGGTGTTTTTTAAAAACGGACAAAAAATAAAACTGTATTTTAACCCCACTCAAAAGATGATAGAAGTTTTTAAGATATACGCCCCAAGAGTAGTAAAGTAATATTTTGAGGAACATGAGCATATGGATAAGAGAGAAGAATATGTAAAGGTACTTAAGAAATTTGACGGTTATAAAGCAGAAAATGTTATAACCCAAAGTCTTGTTGCGAATGCATTCAAAAAGCGTAGTGCAACAGTGCACAAGGGGAGCGTCGGACGACTTCTTATTCTCGGCGGTTCGGTAGGGATGACAGGTGCGGCAATAATGGCGGCGCAGTCATCGGCAAGGTGCGGTTGCGGTCTTGTTACGCTTGCATCGGCTCAGGAACTGAACACAATTTACGAAACAAGGCTTACCGAAGTTATGACCTGTCCTTTACCTTCAGAAAATGGTTCTGTTATATATTCTTCAAAAGACAAAATAGCACTACATATGCAAAAATGTGATGCATTTCTCATTGGACCGGGTCTGTCTCGCTCAAAGGATATTACCCGACTAGTGAGCGAATTGATAACTGAATCGAATGCGGCGCTTGTTATAGATGCCGATGGTCTCAATGCTTTAGCGGAGAATGTAGAGGTACTGAAACATGCAAAGCAACCTGTCATTCTTACTCCGCATGTGGGTGAGTTTTCTCGTTTAACTTTAAAGTCTGTTGAAGAAATATTACAAAATCCGCAGAAGCATGCCGTTGAGTTTGCAAAAAAATACAATGTGACACTGATATTGAAATCTCACCGTACAATTGTAGTCACATCTGACGGAGAAATATATCAGAATATACTTGGCAACCCCGGAATGGCAAAAGGCGGAAGTGGAGATGTACTTGCCGGATGTGTTGCTTCATTTGTTGCTCAGACAGGGAATATGCTGTTGTCTGCGCTTTCCGGAGTATACATTCATTCCCTGGCGGCTGATATGGCAGTTGAAGAGTTTGGAGAATATTCGCTTCTTCCCACAGATACCATGAATTATCTGAAATACGCGATTAAAGAAACTTATGATGACATAAATTGAGACTTTTTGATTAAGGAGAATTTTTTTGAAAAAAGTAAGATATCTTTTATTGCTTTTTTCACTAATGATATTCTTTACGGCGTGTTCGTCAGGATACAAAGCCGCAGATGACATATATAAGAAAATTCACTCCCGTTATTATGATATAGACAGCTATAGCGTGAACTGTACCATAACATCGTATACAAACGGAGAAGAAAACAACTATGAATGCTTTATAAAGTATGACAAGGATAAGAATTCCTACTGCATTGGCTCTGACGGTATGACAATTGAAATTACAGATGACAAGACGATTGTTTCAAAAGGAGACAATGTTTTGGAAACACAAACACAAAATAGTGATATGCCCATATTCATAAACACCTTTTTTAAAAGCTACTATCAGTCAGAGAACACATCGATGAGTGTGTCGGCAGATTCGGACAGAAATTATGTTCTTCTTGAATGTGATGCTGTGAATTCCGACAAACTGAATTCAGGCATGAAGCTGTGGATTGATAAAAAAAGTGTCAAGCCGAAAAAAATGCAGATTACAGACAGTGAAGGCAATATGCATATGCAAATTCTTTTTAAAGACTTTAAATTCATTCAAAACGTTTAAAATTGAGATTTAGTGGTAATAATATTATCACCGTAGTGCGATGCGGCTGTTGTTTTGCGTGTTACATAGCCTTTGTGACATACACTATACATTGTGCATACCTGACCTGTGAAGGATTTTTGCATATGTTGCACAGGCTACACCCCGGTGATGAATCCTGTTACCATAATGTGTATTTGACAACTGTCAAAAAACATTATATAATGTTTTTAGGTGTAGAGAATTCATTTGCAGATTGGGGGAATGATACAATGGCACGGCAAAAGAAAATACTTATCAGCTTGCCGGATTCTTTACTTGATGAGGCGGACAGTATTGCCTCTTCACAAAATATTAATCGCAGCGAATTTATCAGGGAGGCAATGAAGCTATATATTCGTGAGAAGAAAAAAGCCGACATTGTATGCAAACTGAAAAAGGGCTATGAGGAAATGGCAGAGTTCAATCTGGAATACAGTGAATTTTGTCTTGAATCAGACAACCGACAGCTCAAACACTACGAGGAAAAATTAGCGGAGTGTGAATAGATTTGACGGTCAGACGCGGTGATATTTTTTACGCAGATTTAAGCCCGGTAGTAGGTTCTGAACAGGGAGGAGTACGACCGGTATTGGTTGTACAAAATGATGTAGGAAACAAATACAGTCCGACGGTAATTGTGGCAGCGATAACGTCTCAGATTAACAAAGCAAAGCTTCCTACTCACATAGAAATACCGGGTGCAGAGCACGGACTTTCTAAGGATTCTGTGGTTCTTCTTGAACAAATCCGCACTATTGATAAAAGAAGATTGAAAGAAAAGACAGGTCACGCTGATGCGGATTTGTGTATGAAAATTGGCGAAGCACTCAGGATAAGTCTTGGCTTATGCGACTTTTAAACTGACAATTGACTTGCATTTTGCAAGATTTGATATACAAAATTTTTTACAAAAGGTGATTACTTATGAAAGAACTTATTACGAAAAAAACAGTTGTTGCACTTCTTTGCGTGTTGATAATGTGCATTCCGGCAAGCTCGGCTGATCCGGGAAGTGTTGATGATCCACTCATTACAAAGTCATATGTTGACGGAATTTTGCTCCCTCAGATAAAGAGCTACGTTGATTCTCAGATTTCGTCTATTCCTGCAGCTCCCGGAGATAATGAAGTTGTTCAGATTCCTGTTGCCAGCGGAAGCACTGTATACAATATTGTAAATGTGTCAAAGGATCAGACTGTCATTGGCGGTAAGAGCTGTCAGATGATAATGAGAATGGGAAGCGGTGTTATTGTTGCCACATCAAAGGGTGGTGTTTGCGACGTGACTCTTGGTGCTGACCTTCCAAACGGAACCTCTGCACCGTCCAATCATCTGCTTATCATTCCCGTTGATGACGGAAGAGGTATAAAAATGCTCAGCGACGGTATTCTGATGATCAGCGGATCATATTCTGTAAGTCAGTAATTTTTTGTTTTTATCAGACTCTTTGTATTTGTGTACAGAGAGTCTTTTTTGTATATACCGACATTGGTCTTTATTCAGTTTGTTTATAAAATTTTTAATAAATGGTACATACACAAAAACAGAGGCGTCTTCATATAATAAAACAGTTAGTGTTTTCGGAGGTGCTTTTTTTGTTGGCATTATTCTCAATGTTGATGTCGATAATCGGAAACGGATTATTTATGGTATCATATGTTACCGGATCTACATCGTTTTTAAAACCG
>JAFQBA010000100.1 GCA_017416845.1 Clostridia bacterium | reverse complement strand
TTTAGGTTCTGTGAATTTTCGGTGCAGTGTTTTTGCGTCAATGCGAGGCAAAAACACAGCTAATGCTGACGCATTTGCGAGTATTTTAACGATGCAGTGGCGTAAAAACACGCACCCAAAACGGGTTCGGATACTAACGCAACTGCTTAAGTTAAAAGGAGTTGAAACCGTTTGGTCTCAACTCCTTAATTTATGCTGTTAAGTTATTAGTCGTCATTGCTTGGATCTGTAGCTCTTTCAAAAATAGCTTCAACTTCGCGTGAAGGTTTTTGATCGATAAGAGTTACAATAACAGCTGCAATGAAAGCTGCAATAAAGCCGGGGAGAAGCTCGTAAATTGCAGTGGTATCTATAACATATGTTGTGGCACTGTCAAAAGTAATTCTAATTTTATCTGCCATGAGCCAGAAAATATCAACAACCGATCCTGCTACAATACCTGCAATCGCTCCTTTGTATGTAAATCTCTTCCAGAAAAGTGAAAGGAGAATTACAGGACCGAATGCCGCACCAAAGAGTGCCCATGCGTTTGACACGAGATCCATGATAGCTGCTGCAGCTTCGCCTTTGCTGCTTGCAATAAAGAAAGCAACAATTGCTACGATGATAACAACAATTCTTCCAACCCAAAGAAGCTCTTTGGCGGAAGCTTGTTTTCTTATGAGGGGTTTGTAGATATCGCTTGTGAATGATGAAGAAGCAACAAGAAGCTGGGAATCTGCAGTAGACATTGATGCCGCAATGATTGCCGCAAGAAGAATACCTGCAATAAGTCCGGGGAAAAGTATTCTCGAAAGTCTCACAAACACCATTTCCTGTGCGCCATCAGCCAAAAGTCCTGCGGCAAAGCTTTCGCCATCTACCATAAACATTCTGCCGAAATATGCAATTGCAATTGTTGCACCGAGAGCAAGAATAATCCAAACTGTTGCTACGATTGTAGATTTTTTAATCATGCTGGGCTTTTCAATTGCCATAAATCTTACGATGATGTGCGGCATACCAAAGTAACCAAGCCCCCATGCAAGACCCGAAACAATTTCTTTCCAGTCGGCAGCGAAGAAATCGCCGATAAACTTATATTCTGTTCCGTCTGTACCTTTAACAACTTCGGAAAGAAGAGCAGAATCGGTATTTCCGAACCACACAATAACAATCGGCACTGCAAGAACTGCCACAAGCATCAAAAGTCCCTGGAAAAAGTCTGTCCAGCAAACGGCTTTGTAACCGCCAAGGAAGGTGTAGATAAGAATGATAGCTGCAAAGATAATCATTGCTACTGTGCTGTCGAGAGCAGGGAAGAGCTGTGTGAACACCTTTGTGCCTGCAGAGAATGCCGATGCAACATAAATGGTGAAGCTCACCAGGAAAACAACTGCACAAATAATTTTGAGCGCGGGGCTTTTTGCCATAAATCTGTTTGTAAGATACTGAGGCAATGTGATGGAGTCTCCCGCTGCTTTTGAAAACTTACGCAGTCTCTTTGCCACGATAATCCAGTTTGCAATGGTACCAAGTGCAAGACCGATACCAATCCATGCCTGACCAAGACCAAATGCCAAAATACTTCCGGGCAGACCCATGAGGAGCCATGCGCTCATGTCGGATGCCTGAGCACTCATTGCGGTAACCCAGGGACCCATTGCTCTGCCACCGAGGAAATAATCTTTTTCGCTATTGCTCTTTGACTTTGCGAAGAACCATACGCCGATTCCGAGCATTGCAACGAAGTAAAGAACAAATGCTAATACTTCCCAATTCATAAATTCAAATCCTTTCATTATAAAAAATTACTATTTATTATATCACAAAAATCTATATATTGCAAGATTAATTGACGATTTTCTCTCACAATATGAGCTGTTTTGCATATTATATGTGTGAAGGGAATGAATTTTATGAGCCGTATTCTAATTGTTGGCGGAGATATGAGAAATGCCTGTCTTGCAAAAATCCTGCACTCCGAGGGCTTTGATGTTTGTGTTTGCGGTATAAACAGAGAAATATTTGAGGATTCGGACATATGCTTTTGTTCGTCTGTCAAAGAGGGGGCAGCTGATGCTTCACTAATTATATTGCCGCTCCCGTGCAGTGCAGACAACATCACTCTTGCAACTCCGCTTTTTGATGATTGTATATATCTTAGCGACATATATGAAAATGCTTTGAAAAGCGCAATTATATGCGGAGGCAAAATTAACACAACAGAATTTGAAAAGCATTCGCTTTATGCAGTGGATTATGCCCAAAGAGACGATTTTGCCTCGCTTAATGCAGTGCCAACCGCAGAAGGTGCAATTGAAGCGGTTATGAAATATCTTCCCATCACTGTTTTTTCAAGTAATGCAGTGGTGACAGGTTTCGGCAAATCGGGAAAGGTTCTTGCCCTTACATTAAAAGCGATGGGAGCAAACGTCACCGTTTGTGCCAGAAGTCAAAAAGATCTGGCTCTCGCTTCGGCATTTGGCATTAACGCACTGCCGCTTGATAAGATGCACACCGCACTTGAAAACGCTGACATGGTTTTTAACACCGTGCCGCACACTATATTCAAAGAGCGTGAACTGTCGGCAATAAAGCATGAATGTCCCATTGTCGATATTGCATCTTTGCCCGGGGGAGTTGATAGAAATGCTTTGGAAAATTTGGGGATAAGGTATCTTTTTTTGCCCGGTCTTCCGGGAAAATATTCACCTGTCAGTGCCGCACGTATAATATGGAGAACCATCATAAATATTATCGGCGAAAGCGGAAAGGATGCAAGCTTATGGAACTTGAGGGAAAAAGGGTAGGGTTTGCTCTTACCGGATCTTTCTGCACTTTATCGAAAACAATAATTGAGCTTGAGGTGCTGAAGAAAAAAGGCGCAGATATTTATCCGATTATGTCTGAGAATGTGTGGTCAACAGACACTCGGTTTGCAACTGCTGAAAGTATAAAAGATAAGGTTCGTTCAATATGCGGACGTGAAATAATACACACCATCGTAGGTGCTGAACCGATTGGCCCCAAAAAGCTTTTGGATGCTTTGGTTGTTGCTCCGTGTACGGGAAACACTCTTTCAAAAATAGCTTACGGCATTACGGATAGTTGTGTAGCTATGGCGGCAAAAGCCAATCTGAGAAATAAATGCCCTTTGGTTATAGGTATATCCACCAATGACGGACTTGGTGCTAACGGGAAGAATCTTGGCCTATTGCTTAATTTTTCAAATGTGTATTTCATACCCTTCGGGCAGGACGATGCTATAGGCAAGCCGGATTCTCTCGTGGCGGATATGACACTTACGGTAAAAACCCTTGAGAGTGCTCTTGACGGAAAGCAGATACAGCCCTTGTTGTTAAAATATTAAAAATAATATACAGAATTACAAAAAATATAATTTGTGAAAAAGCCCCCATATGCGGTAGTGCCGAAACAAAAAAACACGCAAGCACGGCAGATATTAACGGAAATATAACAGCCTTGACAAACGAAAATCGCAAGGCTGTTATTTTTTTGAGCTTCATATAGCTTAGTGTAAGATTGAAAATTTCGCTAAAATACAGAATAAATATATATGCCTCAATATTAAATAACGGAATCAATATGTATATTAAAATAACTCTTATGACCGAGTCGATAATGTTTACTTTCAGAGAAAAATTTTGTTGATCAAGACCTTTGAGTATAGAGTCGGTTATAGAGTCGGAAAACATCAGAATAGGAAGAAACGACAGCATCTCAAGATATTTACATGCTTTATGTGAGGAGAAAAACCACATGCAAATTTCGTTATGCCATATCATAAAAATTACAGATACACAAAATCCGAATCTGAAAATGCATTGTATGGAAATTTCAGAAATATACCGTATGGAATTTATATGATTTATGCTTCTGCGACGAGCTATTTCCGGAACAATCAGTGTGCAAAATGCCAGCACAAATACGTTTGCTGACATAAGAACAGGCATAGCCATCCCCTTTAAAATTCCGTAAAGTGATAGAGCATCTGCTGTCCCTGCATAACGCAGTCTTATTGGCACAAGAAGGTTTTCTGCGCTTGTAAGTCCGGTTCTCATATATGAACCGACAGCAATCGGAGCACAGAGACGCACTATGTCAGAATATTTGCTTTCATCTGTGGCCGAATGCACAAGTGCTCGATTTTTATACCAAAGCAAAAGAGCGCATATGGTTTCTGCCGCAACAGATGCACTGAGTGCAATTACAAGGGTCATATAAGCGGGGTAAGAGACACTTTTTTCGTTGATTATTAAGGTTACCGTCCAGAGTATCACTTCGGCGCATATTTTGGACAAACTGTGCATCCATACTTTCCCGAATGCTATAAAATATCCGTTTATAGGTGCCGATATACCCACGCAAATAAGAGTTGGTGCCAGAAACTTAAGTGCCCGGTGACATTCATAGGTTTTGATAAATCCTGAGGCAAGAATATCCGAACATAAAAAAAGAATCGTAGCAGCAAGTGATGAAGTAAACAACGTAATTTTCATACATTTTTTTAAAATATGACCGGAACAAAGCATGGCTTTATCTCCGGGCATGTCGGAAAGCAATCTCGTGACAGTGAGGGAAATACCTGAAACAGACAGGCTTACCCCAACGGAAAAAATATTCATTATGAGATGAAAGAGCCCTATATCGTGTGCCGGAAGAAATCCTGATGTAAATATACTGTAGGCTATACCCGAAAGATTCAGAATTATCATTGATAGCGACATTTGTGCTACTTTAAGTATAAAAGTTTTTTTTCTCATATAAAATTATCACCTGAAAATGAAATATATTTAAAATTAATATTTCTTTTTTGGCGATAATATGCTATAATATATAAAATGTTTAAAATACAGCAGAAAGGCGTGAATTTTTTGACTGAGAATAATCAGAAAAACAAAAGCTTTATGCACGGTGCCATAATATTACTTATAGCAAATGCTTTGGTAAAGATTATTGGTGCGGCATTTAAAATACCTCTTGCTCGAATTTTAGATACCAAAGGAATGGGATATTTTTCGACATCATATCAAATTTATACATTTATGTTTGTTATTGCTACAGCAGGGCTACCTGTTGCAATTTCAAAGATGGTATCTGAAAGTAAGGCTCGTGGCAGAGACTACGAGGTGACAAGAATTTTCAGAGTCAGTTTGCGCCTTCTTATGTCAATTGGAACAATTGGATTTTTGGCACTGTTTTTTGGTGCTGAATTTTTTGCGGTGACTCTTCTTAAAAATCCGGGAGCTGCATGGGGAATAAGAGCAGTTGCTCCTGCGATGCTTTTTGTTTCGCTTATGAGTGCATACCGGGGATATTTTCAGGGGCATCAAAATATGATTCCTACTGCAACCTCCGAAGTGGTTGAAGCAATCGGGAAAATGGCTGTTGGATATTGTGCTGCTTTGTGGCTCAAAAATAAGGGGTATGAAGTATCTGCTGCAGGTGCGGTATTCGGGGTGTCATGTGGTGCATTTCTGGGATTTTTAGCTCTCATTGTAATATATGCTAAAAACAAAAAATCAAAAGCTGCAAGTAATGTTAATAATTTGAAAACAGACAGTGACAGAAAGCTTTTGTGGAAATTGGTGAAAATTGCAGTGCCTATAACAATAGGAGCATCGGTGTTTTCGCTCACAAGTCTTATTGATGTAGCCATGATTATGAGAAGACTTCAGGCCGGCGGATTTTCTGCTGATCAGGCAAACGATTTATGGGGGTCATATTCAGGATTTGCCATGCCTCTTTTTAATCTTCCGCCGACACTCATCAATGCCATAACCGTGAGTATTGTTCCGGCGATTGCATCATTTTTTGCAAAACAGGATTTTAAGAGTGCTGCAGAAACAACCTGCAAGAGTATGAAGATTACCATACTCTTTGCTCTCCCCTGCGCAGTGGGAATGAGTCTTTTGTCGAAACCCATTTTAAATCTTGTGTACTCGCAAACTCACGCAACATCTACATTGCAGATTCTTTCTGTTGGAATAATTTTTGTGTCGCTTGTGCTTGTGACAAATGCAATTTTACAGGCTACCGGAAAAGCTGTTATACCGGTTATTAACATGGCAATTGGCGGCGTGATAAAGGTTGCTATAAACTATTTCCTGGTTTCTCATCCTGAAATTAACATAAACGGCGCTCCCATCGGAACAACTGTTTGCTATGTGGTAATTTTGACGCTTAATATTTTCTTTATGAAGCGATCCATGAAATTAAAATTCCCGCTCTCAGAGCTTGTCATAAAACCGATAATTTCGGTCAGTGCAATGGCTGTTGCTGTTTATTTTACGGCTCCGTTTTTTGCAAACAGCGGAAAGCTTATTGCAGCATGTGTTCCGATTGCAATCGCTGTTGCAGTGTATTTTGCGATGTTAATTATAGTAAAGGGTATTAATGAAGATGATATCGCATTACTTCCAAAAGCTGATAAACTTACTCGTATATGTAAAAAACTTAAAATAATAAGATGATTTGAGAGGAAAATAGCATGAGACTTGATAAGTATTTAAAAGTATCACGAATAATAAAACGTCGCACTGTTGCATGCGAGGCGTGTGAACAGGGAAAGGTTACGGTTAACGGAAAGGTTTCAAAGCCTGCTCAGGACGTTAAGGAAGGTGACATTATAGAGGTTACTTTTGGTGAAAGAGTAATGAAGGTTGAGGTTGTAACCATAGCTGAACACGTGCTCAAAGGAGATGCACAGAGCATGTATAAGATTTTGTGATAAAAAGACAACCCTCTGCATATGATTTAACAGATGCGGAGGGTTGTTTTATGGATGAAAGAAAACAGTCGAAAATTATAAAGGCAGATCTCCCACACAATATTATCATGGAGAATCGAACAAAGATCAGTGTATCGGGAGTGGAAAATGCCGAAAGCTATAACGAAACAGAGATTATTCTGCACACATCAAAGGGCGTACTTATCATAAAAGGTGAAGGGCTGAATTTAAGCAAATTAAATCTGGACAGCGGAGAGATAACTGTGGGAGGTAGAATTCACATGCTTGAATATGTAGAACCGAAGCAGTCAGGAGGTTCGTTTTTCAGTAAACTGTTTAAATGAAAATCGGAGGATTCTGTATGATTGTGGATTCTTCACATGATATATGTGTTTTTTTATGGTGTCTGGTATGCGGCTTCGTAATAGGAGCGGTGTTTGACTTGTTTCGTGCATTTCGAAAAAATGTTGAAGTGGGAAAAAACATGCTTGCATTTCAGGATGCATTGTTTTGCGCATTTGTTTTTTTCTCATTTACAAAAACTGTTGAATTATCTAATAATGGTGATCTCAGATGGTATGAATTTATTGGTGCTTTTTTGGGCATTGCAATGTATTTTATGTGGTTAAGCAGAGTTTCGCTGATAATAATGACCGGATTTATTGGATTTTGCCTTAAATTTGTTTCATCAATATGTTGTTTTTTCAAGAGAATATTTTCGGCAGTTTTAAAACCAATTTATGCTGTGTGCAGGAGAGCAAAAGCTCTTTTTAATGCACTTTTCGGAAGCTTTAGGCAAAAATTAATAAAAAAGGCACCGAAAAATAAGTGAAAAGTGATTTATTTTGTTGAATATTTTTTTCATAAAAATCTTTACATTTGGTGAAAAATAGGTTATAATATGTGAGTATGAAAAATATTAAAATAAGGTACTTATAAAATAGATAAGGATTTTTTAAAATGAAAAAAAAGAATTTTAAAATATACAGACTTATATTTGTAAGTGTTGTAATATGTATTGTGTTCAGTGCTTTTTATAATGTTTTTGCTCAAATAAGTGATTATAACAAAAAAAATTCGGAACTTGCTGAACAGATTGCTGTAGAAAAACGAGAAAACAAACAGTTACAGGATGAAAAATTAAATATGCATAGTGATGAAAATTATAAAAGAATAGCCAGAAAGACATTGGGACTTGTTGAACCCGGTGATAAGGTATACATCAATTCTAATGATAACAAATGAGGGGGCTGTATTTTAAAATGCAGGTTGAAGAAGGAAAAATCCTTACAGGAAGAATTACCGGAATAACAAATTTCGGTGCTTTTGTCGATTTGGGAGATGGCGTTACAGGTCTTGTACATATCTCGGAAATTTCAACTGCTTATGTCAAAGACATAAATGATCATGTAAAAGTGGGTGAAGTTATTGAGGTTAAGGTTCTGGCTCCTGATAAAAAAGGTAAAATCGGTCTTTCGATAAAACAGGTGATGCAGGAAAAAAATAAGGGTGAGGATGTACCAAAACCTAAGTTTGAGAAAAAATCCCGTGTTCCTAAACTTCCCGAAACAGATCTTCATGCGCAGCCTGCTGATTTTGATTGGTTCAAACCCAAGAACGAAGAACTGTCATTTGATGATATGCTTAATAAATTCAAACAAGCTTCCGATGAGAAAATGCATGATATAAAGCGTAATATGGAATCAAAAAGAGGAAGCGGAAGATCAAAATCAAATTCGTATTAAGATTAAAAGCAGTCATTAATGACTGCTTTTTTGGTATAAAATTATAATTTTTGAATATAATAGCACTGAAAGCAATTAAATGTTATAACTTTTAAGAATAAAATTTTAAATTTTTGGTAATTTTGCAATGCAGTTTTTTAAAATAAGTATTGACAAAGTTCCTTGTATGTGTTATTATAATTAGGCGCAATGGGTACGCCGGAGTGGCGGAACTGGCAGACGCACAGGACTTAAAATCCTGCGGCCCTTAAAGCCGTACCGGTTCGATTCCGGTCTCCGGCATTTCAATTGCGCCAAACTAAATATCGCAGGGTAGAGCAGTCTGGTAGCTCGTCGGGCTCATAACCCGGAGGTCGTTGGTTCAAATCCGGCCCCTGCACCCACAAGGAAAGCCTTGTCGTTTCAATAACGGCAAGGCTTTTGTCATGTCCAAAAAACGGTCATTTGATACCGAACCAGACCGATCTATTCCAATTTTAATGGTCGGTTTTTGGTCGGTTTTTTTATTTTTGTGGTCGGTTGGATGGTTGACGGATGGGTTTTCGTTTTAAAAATTTTCTGTCATTAATTATTCCGAATAGGTTATACAATAAAAATGCAGCCAAAACAATCATCAAATAAAAGCTTGTTGTTTTTGGCTGCGTTTTGTGTTCATGAAACTTTTCTGTGTTCCGGAAGTTTATTTTATTTTAACTTTGGAAAAGTTTGCATTATTTGAATGTGTATATAACACGGCATTAGTAAAACAGAACAAATCACAAGGAAGGGGATGCATTAAAATGATAGTTCTTTTTGTATTCACTTGGACTCATTCCCGTGTATTTTTTGAAGGTTTTTGCAAAGTAAGTTTGAGAATTAAAATTCAGCATTATGGAAATGTTTTTAAGAGTTGTTTTGGATTTTTTTATTAGCTGACAGGCTTCATTGATTTTAAGCATATTATAATAACTCGAAATCGACATATTTGCATATTTTCGAAAAATTGTGTAAAGGGTTGATTTGCTACATCCTACCCTTTTGCATAGTTCTTTCACAGTGAATTCAGCATAAAGATTTTCTTCCATAATGTGAACACTTTTTTCAAACAAAGAGCGGTTGTTGGAATTTGTTGATATAAAAATCTGAGTTCCACTTTTTTGTGAATGTTCACGCAAAATGTTTATGAGCAAAAGTTCGAGATATGCTTTGTATGCCTGGATCCCTCCTATGGGGCTTGTGAGTGCGATGCTCATGCTTGCCACAACATCATCCGAAGTGGAAGACGGGGTTTTGATTATTTCAAAGGTTTTGCTTCCTTCATCTATAAGGTTTTCCATTAATAATCTGCATTTGTCAGACAACTGCTCATGATACATTGCAAGGTTTTTGAGAGCAGCTGAATTACACTCAAAAGAAATGCGGAAAGAACTGGCATTCTTTGGTTTTCCTTCAACAAATGCTGGTGTATGGTGTGTGTTGGGAGGCAAAAAAAGTATGTCATTTTCTTTCAAGTGAAAATCCTTATGTTTTGTTTTTTCGACGATTTCTCCCTTGTCGATGTATACAATTTGCCAAAAATCAACACTTTCTCCAATGAACTGAGCGTCGGAGTCGTATCGATTGTTTGTGAAAATAAAATTGCGTTTTATATTAATAATTGTTTCTATTGGGGAATTTTCATAAGACATATCAATCACCATATTGTCATTTTATTTCATAATAGCATAAGCAATGGGCTTTGTCAACAATTCTGTCTGACAGATTTTGTGCGTGTAATACGCGTATAATACATCTTTAAAAGCGGGTACATGGCAGGGATTTGGATTTTGCAGTACTTTTGACCGAGGTGGCGAAAAGGTGTTTGGAATATAGGTTGATTTATTTTGGACATATTTTGCTATTAATTAAATGTAATTTTGTGATATACTTAAAAAGCTATATTTGAGCTTTTTGAGCGAATCAATATGCACTAATATGCTCTCCTTTTTTGTTGCCATAACCAAAATGAAAGTTTCCTTGAACTCTTACTCCATCTGATATGTAAATAAATGTTTCAGGGTACTTTTTCATGGTTTTCATAAATTCGGCGATATCACGACTGTTTAAGACCGTGATTACCATGTAATAATTTTCGTTAGTATACATGCCTTTGGCATCGATAATGGTAGCACTGTGGTGATGCTTATAAATAATTTCATCTCGGATTATTTCGGGGTTTTTGGTCACTATTTTTACTTCGAGAGCATATCTGTCTTTCTTTAGAACAATATAAACTGTACATTCATAAATAAATATCTGAATTACAGACAACAATACACTTGTCAAATCATGATACACAAAATAAGAGCAGATAACTACCGAATAGCATATGATGCTGACAACGCGTTCTATATTTAAATTTGGTTTTTTTAGATTTACAAGACAACCTATTATGTCAACGCCGCCTGTTGAACAGCCGATTTTGAGCATGAATGAAGTACTCAGTCCCATGGCAATACCGGCAAATATCGCAGCAATCAGGCGATATCCTATGGCTTGTGCATTATCAAGATTACTCGGAATGAATGTATAGAAATTTAGTTGTTCTAAAATAATTACACCAAAAGAGTCAACCAACGTGAATATAATTACATATAATACATAGCGTTTTTTCAGATAAATAAGGGCAAGAATCATCAGTGGTATGTTAATGAGAAGTTTGAACCAACCAATGTTAATGCCGGTGATCTCATACAGCAGGGTGCTTATTCCGTCAACACCGCTTGGTGCAAAACCGGCGGGGAGCACCAAAACATAAAGAGAGACAAACGAAAACATGGCTGCTAATAACATAGTAATTGATGCATGCAGTTCTTTTTTTAACTTTTTATCAAGATTCATATAAATACCTCGCTTTCAATTTATAACATTGTATCATAAGCTAATGGCATGCGGAAGGTAAAGTTTGTAATTGTGCTGTGAAAAAATTTTATAGCCGGGAGATATGAAAATGGATATCAACAAAGTGAAAATTTTTTTGATGGTTGAAGAATACGGCAGTTTTTCAAAAATTGCTGAAAAATTGTCATACACGCCGTCGGCAGTTTTGCATATGGCAAATGCCTTAGAAAAAGAGCTTGGAGTTCAACTTTTTCGAAGAAGTAACAGGGGTGTTGTTCTGACGAATGGTGCAAAAAATTTGCATGGTTTATTTGAAGAACTTTTTGAAGCATATGAAAAGTTGAAATCGGCAGCAGGTGAAATTACAAAAGGAAACACCCTGGAACTTAAAATTCTGACATATTCGAGCATCGCTACCTATGTGTTGCCTGAAATATTGCAGGGGTTTAAGAATGAATATCAGTCCATAAAAATTTCTATAGTTGTTGAAAATGAAGTTGCCGATATGTCAAATAAATATGGGAATTCAGATATAATCTTTGCGGATTGTTGTCCGGACAATATTCCAAATTGGATTCCTATTATGGATGATGAATATGTTGCTGTTGTTCCGGAAACAGATTTTTCAGATGCAATCAGCATTTCGAGAGACGAAATGTATAAATATCCGTATATCTGTGTTGATGATATGGTAATTGATAAATATTTTACATATTCATATTTTGATGACATAATTATGCTTAAATCAGTAGAAAACAATTCTGCTGTGTCACTGGTTAAAAATAATATCGGAATAACAGTAATGCCCGGAGTTATGATGAAGAACCCTGTAAATGGGATACGAACACTTCAACTTGAACCAAAACTTTCAAGAACTCTCGGAATAGCATATAATCCTCAAATGGCATCGTGGGCAGCAGAGATGTTTGTGCAGTATGTAAAAAAGAATAAAATAAATATACAAACACAGCGATTATGAAAGGAGCATCTTAATATGTAAAAAATATCTTTATTTGAAATGTTGAGGAATGATAATATTATATGAGGAGTGGATTATATTGAGAATAACCTATGAAACACATTATAAATCTAAGAGAGAAGATGACAGACATACAAGTTCTATGGCTGCGCACATGGCTTTTCTTCGTGATTTGAAACCCAAGCTTGCTTTTTCCGACAAATTCACAAAAGAAGAATTTTTGACATGGAAAAAGGATGTAAGAAATAAAGTTAATGAATTGCTTTTGCTTCCCGAATTCACAAAACAACCGGAACCGAAAATGATAAGCAGTGTAAAACGCGACACATATACAGTTGAAAAATGGGAGTTTTATCCTGATGACTATACGGCAGTACCGTTTCTTATGCTCATTCCCGATGGTGTCACAAAAGAAAATCCTGCTCCGGGAGTGCTGTGTTTTCCCGGTTCTACATACAGTAAAGAGTTTTTGGCGGGAGAACCCATGCTTGAAAATATGGGATGCAGGTATGTAAAATATCCCGAACGAAACAGAATGGCTCTTTATATGGTACAAGCGGGTATGGTTGCATTTGCTTTTGATCCTCTTGAAATAGCTGAGTGCGGACTTGAAATAGATAAAGAAAACTGGGGTTATACAAGAGCGCAACTGTGTCACGGCTATATTCAAAGTGGCTTTTGTTATCCCGGCATCTCTGTTTTCCAAAAGCTGGTATTTATGAAGTTTTTAAAAACACTTGATTTTGTGGATCAGAAAAAAATAGGTGTGGCGTCGCATTCTCTTGGTGCAACCGATGCTGTTTTGTTGGGCTTGCTTTGTGACGATATCAGTGCTGTAGTATTTAATGACTTTATATGTGACCAGCGGCAAAGATATTGTGCCACTACAGAATCCGAAGAAGATTTCATGCGCAACAATGCAGGTAACTGGCATGAGATTCCCGGACTTTTTCAATATTTTGCACGCCCCGATTTGCTGAGTGCTTTAGCTCCTTTGCCGCTTGCGCTTACAGAAGGTGGTGCACAGTATTTTCTTGACAAGATTATCAGTGCATACAATTTGTGTGATGCAAAAGATAATTTGGTGATTTCACATTATCCTAAATATAAAGATGAAGAAAGTCGTTCAAAGCTGTATGAACCGCCTCTATATGGTTTGACAGCTGAAGAGTATAGTTTGTTTTGCAATTGTGATGCACCGGATCATTCATTCAGAAAAGAGGTTTCTTTAGATTTTTTCAAGCGTGTTTTTTCATTGGAATAATATGTATTGGTTTGGAAGTATATAACATTCGGTAGCGTTGGAAGATAAAAATTCCCTCAGCCGACTTAAATCATTTAAGGTTTTAAGTCGGCTGAGGGTGTTGTTTTATGTACAAGTATTATATCATATTGTGCCAAACTATTCGATAGGAAAAATCTTTTGTTCGCTTTTTCGGATGCTTGTCACTACATCAAAACACTTGCGTGCATCTATTAATATTGCGTCGGCATTACCGACTTTACCGTAAGTCATTGCAACGGATTGATTCAATGCATTTGTATAACGCTCAAAAGTGTGCGCTGCCGGTCCGATAGTGAGCAGTCGTTCTTGTTCCCGCTCAGCACCATCATAATCAATCACATGAATCCATTGTTGTTCGGAAGGAGTTACACCACTGCAGTCATAATCTAAATACTCATCAATCATATGGATGTATGTATTGCTGTGTAACCCTACACCAAGCAACAAGATTTTGCCGTTTTGTCTATATAAATTTCCGTAGCAGCCCGACATTGGTGTTCTGGTTTTTGTTGCTCGATCACATTCTGTAAATTCGTAAGCATTTTTGCCAAAAGCCACTACCGAATGAGACACTTGCATAGAGCGTACACAAGTTCTATCGTTGTTATCATAAGCCTGATTAGCTAGTTCTACGGCAATACGAGGCAATGTTCCGATACAAGGCATTGTGTTTCGGATATCAAAAATTGGTGTTTCTCTAATGTTAGCATAGGTATGAGCAGGAATCATTAAAATACCATTCGGTACGCAATTTTTCATGGCATCAATAAGCACCTCTGCACCGCTTTTGTGCGTACTGCTTATTTCTCCGATAGCTTTCAAAGAAGTATGTACTGTCAGCACATCGGTATGATTTATGCCAATTTGACAAATATCTTTCTCTAAATCCTTTTGTGTATACATTTTTTCACCCGCCGTTAAAAAATTCGACTACATTTTAACACCTTTATTTTATTTTGTCAACTTAACTCAAATTCCAATTATCCGTCGTAATATAGGCGTAATGCATCTTAACGGAAGAAGAAAAAGGTATCGAATGGAAATTTATAGCACTTTTGGACGAGATGACATAAACATGCTTGGAATATAGTTTGATTTATTTTGGACATATTTTGCTATTAATTAAATGTGATTTTGTGATATAATTATAAAAAATTATTTTATAGTAACGCGAACGGTTGCTTGCAAGGAGATATGTGATGATTAGTGTAATACCAACTCCAAAAAAAATGGAAATAGATGAAGATAAAGTTTTTTTGCTGAAAACCTGTGTATATTTTGATAATGGTGAATTTGAAAAGAGTTTTGGCTACTTTTCAGATGCATTTGAAAGAATATATGAAAGCGAACTCAAACTTGAAAGAGGCGGCATAGAATTTTATCGTGACAATAGCCTTGAAAAAGCTCACTATGCCATAAAAACAGAAGACAATGTACTGAAAGTTTATGCCCCCGACAAAGATGGTATGCTTTTTGCAATGGCAACGGTTTTACAGATTTTAGAAAGCACCGATAACGGAATTGAATGTGCAGAGGTGTTCATTGAGGACTACGGCGACAAAGAATACCGTTCATTGATGGTGGATCTTTCTCGTAAATGGCATCCCTTTGATAAGCTTTTGAGATATATTGATATTTGTTTTTTGTATAAGGTGAAATATTTGCACCTGCATTTCATTGACAGCGTGCTCTACACCTTGCCGTCCACTGCATTTCCAAAGCTTGCAAAGCCAAACAGAAGTTACACTCGCGAGCAGATAGAATTCTTGAATGACTATGCGGAATCTTGCGGCATAATCATCGTTCCCGAATTTGAATGTCCCGGCCATTGCCCCGTGCTTGTTAAAACCTATCCCGAGGTGTTTGCTGATAAGCTTGAAACACAAACAGAGGGAATTGTCACCGAAAGAGGAGTGTATCTTGATACAAGCAATGTCCTCTGTGCAGGGAGCGAAGTGACCTGGGAAGCGACAAAAACATTGCTCAAAGAGATTTGTGATATGTTCCCCGAGAGTCCTTACATAAACATCGGCGGTGATGAGGTCAACATTAAGCAGTGGAATAATTGCACAGTTTGCAAAGAATATATGAACGAGCACGGCATTGCCGACGAAAAAGAATTGTTCTGTGAATATATTGGCCGTGTTACCGATTATGTGTTGTCTCTTGGCAAAACTCCCCTTGTGTGGGAAGGATTTCCCAAAGAGGGGGCACACCACATATCGAAGGATGTTATTGTTATCTCGTGGGAAACACGTTATCATCTTCCCGGTGAACTTCTGGAGGAAGGTTTTTCGATTATCAACTGTTCGTGGCAACCTCTCTACATCGTTTCTCACTACAGAGAGCGTTGGGATCCCAGAGATATTTTGAAATGGAATGTATACAACTGGCAACACTGGTGGCCGAAGTCTGAAGCCTGTCTTAATCCAATCACTGTCGCTCCCACAGACAAAGTTCTTGGTGGCATGGTTTGTGCATGGACACTGACCTATGAGCAAGAGATTAACTTTATTATGGAAAATCTTGCGGCAATGTGTGAAAGAGTATGGAACATAAGACGTGTGGTTGATGATGATACATATCTTTTCAGACACATCAGGTTGACTACAATTGCATCAAGATTAATTCAAGATAGATAAATGTTGTAAGGTGGTGTGTGCCATGGGATTTTGTGACCAAATGAATGCTTATTTGGACGAGTACTACAAAAACAACAGAAATTCCGGAATAATAAGAGTTACTTCCAAAGGTGAAGTGATTTACGAAAGATATATCGGTTTTGCAAATATTGAAGATAAAACAGAGTTTAGTCCGAAATCAATGTTTACATTTTACTCTTTGTCCAAGCCGTTTCTGGTGATTGGTCTTTTGAAACTTAAGGATAAAAATCTCATTGATATAGATTGTCACCCGAGCAAATATGTGCCCGAAGCAAAAGGTTTTGACCAGAGAGTTACAATTCGCCACATGCTTCACCACATCAGCGGTTTGCCAGATTTTGTTCAGACAGCCGAATTTGACAAAAAATATACTTGTGGGTTGCCAATGCATATGCGAGAGCATTTAAAAGAGCTTTCGGAATATCCGCAATTATTTGAACCGGGAACGCAAGGTATGTATGCCAATGTAAACATGATACCTTGTGCACTTGCAATAGAAAATATAACCGGCATGAAATATGCCGATTATATGCAAAAAGAAGTTTTTTCTCCCTTGGGCATGGCAACGGCGTTTGTTGATGACATAAATCTGAATGTGGCAAACCGAGTAACAGGCTATAAACTTGAAGGTGATAAAGTTGTGCCTGCTTGCCGATGTGCCGACTGGATGCTTGGTGCGGGTGATATAATCGGTACTGTTGATGATGTCTATTGCCTTAACCTTGCAATAAAAAATAAAATGCTTCTCAAACCCCAAACCTGGGATGAGATTTTGACTCCATCTCCCGTAAGCTCAATGGGCATGGGATGTAGCGTGAATATGTGGCACGGTAAAAAACGCATTACCCATAACGGCGGTCATGAGGGATTCAGAACACTACATATGCAGATTCCCGAAGACGATTTTGATATTATTGTTATGTCAAATTCGGGATGGGGTAATGCCCGATATGATATTGCCGAAGCAGTTTTTGAGGCATACTTCGGAAAAGATGAAATAAAAAGCGATACATTAGAAATGGATATAGGCTATATATGATATAGAAAGGAAGAAAATATATGGAATTTTCAATAAATCAAATTCCGCTTGGTTACGACGGTAAAGAATGTTTTGTTCACGCCCGTGCCTGTGCACTTGACAATGACAACATGATTTTGACCACGCAAAAACTGAACGTGTATGGCGATGATCTTTTTTCGCCTCTATATGTTCTCAAAAGCACAGACGGTGGCAAAACATGGACAGAGCCTGCTCAGGATAGTGCTTTCACCACTGAAATTGACGAAAATAACATCCGAACTCTTGGCTGTGACGGAACTCATATTTTGCATGCTGCCACAAACACTCCCATAGTTCTCGGGCACACTGTGAGCTACAAGGGTGACGACCTTGCTCCCATGCGCGGAGCCAGAGCTGATACATGGTATGCTACCTATGATATAGAAAAAGAACAGTACAGAACCATGAAAATTATTGATACTCCCCGCGATGTATATCCCGTTGGATGTGGCACCGGTTGTTCTCAGCTTGCAGAAGCAGAGAATGGTGATTTGCTTGTTCCGGTGTACATTCCCCGCGGTCCATATTATTATTCTGCTGTTATGAGATGTTCTTTTGATGGCATTGATGTGAAATTTAAAGAAATGAGTAACGAACTCTCCTTTAACATTGACAGAGGGCTTTGTGAACCATCGGTTACATATTATAACGGAAAATATTATCTTACAATGCGTAATGACCGCTATGGTCTCTACAGTGTGAGTGATGATTGTAAAAACTTTTCCGATCCCGAAATCTGGCGTTGGGACACCGACGACATTCTACCAACCTACAATACCCAGTCACACTGGCTGAAATGTGGTGGCAAACTTTATCTTGTATATACCAGAAAAGCCGGGAACAATGATCATGTGTTCCGCAATCGTGCGCCGCTCTTTATGGCAGAGGTGGACACCGACACAATGAGGATTCTCCGTCATACAGAACAGATTGTGGTGCCTGAGCGTGGAGCAAGACTTGGTAATTTTGGTGTAACACAGGTAAATGAAGATTGTGCGCTGATTACCGTTACCGAATGGATGCAACCGGTAGGCTGTGATAAGTTTGGTAGTGATAATTCACTGTTTGTAACAAAAATATTTAAATGATGAGGTGTAAATCATGACTAAATTAAAAAATATGTTCTTTGAATATAATTATATTAATACTAAAGAAGATGACAGTTCATTTAAGATTGGCAACGATTCTACTGTTGTATCTGAACTTGATTGCTATGCAGTAAAATACGCTCAAAAAGTTGTCTCAAAATGCTTTGATAATGGTAAAAAGATCGTTGTTAAACTTTCTTTGGGCGTGAGTGATGATTTGAAAAGTCAAATAGGAGATGCCTATATAGAATGTGATGAGGCATATGTGATTGATATTAAATCTGACAGCATTAACATTTGCTCATCGGGCACACGTGGTCTTATTTATGGAGTATCCACTTTAAAACAGCTTATTGATTCGGACAACATCAAGGAAATGCTTTTGTTTGATGCTCCCGACAAGGCGGTTCGCGGCTACAGAGTCTATTTGCCCGGCAAGGAAAGTCTTGATGCCTTTGAAGCAATGATAGACACTCTTGTGTATTATAAATATAACAGTGTCATAATGGAAGTTGGTGGTGCTATGGAATATAAACGCCACCCGGAAATTAATGAAAAGTGGGTTGAGTTTTGTACACATGTCAATTCCATACCCGGCGAAGCCAACCGTATTCAGCGTGAAACTCCTCAAATGCAATACGCAAAAGACTCCATCCATTCCGAAAACGGAGGCGGTAGCTATATTTCTCAGGATGATGTAAGACGAATTGTAAAATATTGTAAGGAACGTGAAATCACCGTTATCCCCGAAGTTCCTTCCTTAAGCCATTCCGACTACATTGTTATGGCACATCCCGATTTGAACGAAAGAGTATACGACCAATATCCGGATACATATTGTCCGTCTAACCCAAAATCATATGAAATCGTTTTTGATATTATAGATGAAGTTGTTGATGTTTTCCAACCGGAGTATCTTAACATTGGACATGATGAGGTCTATACAATAGCTTTATGTGACAAATGTACGGGAAAAGATCCCGTTGAGCTTTTTGTAGGTGATATAGTTAAAATAAACGATTATCTGCACACCAAGGGTGTAAGGGCAATGATGTGGTGTGATAAATTGCTTCATGCATATGTTGACGGAATTCCCGTAGGCGGTTCCTACAGAGAAGAATTCGGCATACCCGAGATGTACCCTTCCAGAGAAAAACTTCCAAATGACATAATACTTCTCAATTGGTATTGGTCTCTTTGTGATCCGGATGACCAAAAATATCTTACCGATAGCCTTGGATTTGAAATGGTATATGGCAATTACGTTGCTATTGAGCATCAAAATTATCGCGAAGTTTCTCAAAGTGTAAAAGGTGCTTTTTGCTCAAACTGGGGCTACAGCGAGGAAGAGTATATGCAAAGGAATCAGCAGAACTATGCTCTCGTAACAACTGCATATGTTCTTTGGAGTAACACTTATACTATTGATAATATGGCAGAGCTTCTTGCTAATACCGAAACAGAACTTCATTCGAGATATATCAATAACTTTGTTTCTGATGACTATATTGAAATTATTCACACAACAGATACACAAAGACAAGATGGTTATTTTTGGTGCGGAAAATATATTTATGATGAAGACTGGATTCTCGGTCACTACCGTGTTACATATTCTGATGGTTCCGACACTCTTCTTCAGGTAAGATACGGCTTTAACATTGCAAACTGTAACCTTGAAAAAGGCAGCGAAGACTATAGCCGACTTTTGGGAGCAAGCAAGCCAATTGTTATAGACGGAAAGTTGTATTACAAAGCTGTGTATACAAATCCGTATCCCGACAAAAAGATTGTGAATATCGCATATGAGGCAGCAGGAGAAGATGAGATAGAATTTTTGTCTGACAGAGTAAAGCTTGTGTCAAAGACAGCTATGTAGGTGAAGAACAACACCAGAGAAATGAGGTTTGACTTATGAACAAAATTTTCAAAAAGTTTTTGTCCGGTATGTTGTCAGCTGGTATGATTGTATCATCCTTGCCGGCTTTTGCTGCCGAAAATAGCGAACTGTTATATAATCAGTCATTTAACTCAACTTCAACCAATGAGGTGCCCGCAAATATCAGTGTAGTAGGCAGAGGAGCAAGAGTGGCTGAGTATGATATGGAAGAAAAGGCTCTGCGCTTTGAACTGACCGGCGGTTTGCAGATGGCCGAGGTTTCAGTTCCTCTTAGTGGTAAATTTTTCATATCATTTGACATTAGTTCTACAGGCAAGCTTAACGGTGGAGTTAAGTTGAAAAATTCATCCGGTGGTGAATTTTCGGTATTGCAGTTTGCAAAAGGTATGCTTTGTACTCACAATGGCAGTGAGGTTACCGGAATAAACAAAAATATGCAAAATGTCACAATTGAATTTAATGTTGATAAATCAAGATACAGCCTCTATGTTGGCGGCAAATGCATGAAAAATAACTATTATGTTGCCAGTTTTGCAGTAAAAGAGCCCACCTCAGTCCTTTTTGAGCTTAGCTCTTCTGTTGGGGGTACGGCACTTCTTGACAATATCAATATCGGTAAGGGAAAAGCAATGAGCTCATATCCTAAAGCTCTCTATGACCCTTCTGTTACGGAGTATTCTGAAAAATCCCACGGTGTAACCGACAAAGTATATACACTAACCGATTTTACCGAAGGAAAACGTGTAGCAGGTGCTTATCAATATAAAGACAACATTCTTCAACAGTATAATGACGAAACCGGAGAGGGTGTATGTCTCTTTAAGCGTAAGGGGGCACAAGATTTTCATCTTGATATGAATACTCAAAGCTATACATCGGATTCTCTTGTTTATGAGTTTGATGTTAAGTTGAAAAGTTCTGATGTGCAATTCATATCTACAATCAAAAGTAAAACTTCCAATTATTTTCGCCATTTTTCCGTTGTGAACGGGACTCTTACAGCAGGAAATTCAAGAATCAAACTTCCGGTTGATGAGTGGCAAACAATTTCCACTGTTTATAATGTGATTGATTCCACATATGATGTGTATCTTAACTATGAGCTTATTGCAAAGGAACTTCCGGTGGACTACAGATACCGTCACGATGAGGCTATGACATGGCGTATTCATGTCGACCGCATGGCGGGTGATGATGAATTCCATGTTGATAACATGGTGGTATATGGTGGCGTTGAACCAAAAGAAAATCTCGAAGTGTCAGGCGGAGCAGTGCTCGCGATTGAAGATGACCAAAGTGCACACCCGAGCGATGACAAAACGATTGCTTATTTGACAGACAAGGTTTCATATCACACCAGAAGTGGTCTGCTTTATGCAAACGGTGAAAAAACAATAATTAAACCTGTTATCGAAAATGGTACTACAATGGTTCCGCTCATGTTTTTCAAAACTGCATTTGGAAGTGACATAAACTTTGACAGCATAACAAACAAGGGCTCAATAGATGGCGTTACATTTATGGCATATTCCGATAAGATGGATGTATCCGGCAAGGAACAAATCCTTCCTGCACCCGCAAAGCTTTTGGGCTCAGAGTTGTATGTTCCGCTTCGTGCCGTTGCTACCGAAGGTCTTGGCAAAGAATTTGTATATGACAATTCAACCATAAGCGGCGGTATGATTCTTATGTCCGACAAAAAGATAATCTTGCCCGAGGGTGATGAACTTCAACGCCTAAATGACTTTGCTCTTTATGAAAGACCCACTTCCGAAAAGATTACTGCTGATTATAATGCATCGGCACTTAAAGGTGTTCATCCCAGAGTGATGGCAGACAAATCTGATTTTGACAGAATAAAAGCATTAATGAATACCGACGAAACCATGAAAAAATGGGCAAAGGGAATGATAAATTCTGCCGATGGTTATTTAAAAGATACCACACCTCTTGTATATGAGCTCCGCGATGGGGTGAGACTGTGGTATGTATCACTTGACATGATAAGGAACATGACAGTTCTCGGTATGGCTTATCAGCTTACCGGAGATAAAAAATATGCTGACCGTGCATGGATAGATCTTGAATCGGTATCCAACTTCCCATCATGGCATCCTGAGCATCACATAGATGTGGGCGGTCTTGCTGTTGGTGTTGCAATTGGCTATGACTGGATGTATGATGCATTTACTCCCGAGCAGAGAGCGATTATTGAAAAAGGTGCCTACCAAAACGGATTTTTTGACTATGTTGAAGGATATCAAGGCAGAAGCTCGCTAATGTCGGGTGGTATTACAAACACCGCAAACCACAATCAGGTAATGAATGCAGGCGGTGCAACACTGGCTCTTGCTTTTATGGATATATACCCCAGAGAAGCGGCATATTGTGTTGCGGAATCTTTAAGATGTGTCGAATATGCAATCAAAGGATATGCACCCGAAGGTTCATGGTATGAGGGCATGGGATATGGCTCAATGTCTCTTGAATATCTCAGCTATCAGCTGGCTTCAATCAAAAAAGTACTCAATACTGTATATTCAATGGATGCAACTGATGGACTTGATAAGGTTTCACAGTTCTATCTTTATATGCAAAGCTCCATGGGTTGTATTGCATATGCCGATGGCAGCAGTCAGGCAGTAGCTTTCGATCCGATGGCAATGTGGCTCTGTGATCATTATGGTGAGCATGAAACCATTTCTGCTCTCAGCAAAATGTTCGATTTCCCACTCAGTGTAAGAGGCATGTTGTGGTATAGACCGGAACAACTCAGCGGTGATATGGAACTTAGTCTTGATCACATATACAGCGATCAGCAGCTTGTCAGCATGAGAGACAGCTGGGATAGAGAAAAGCACACCGTGCTTGCCGGATTAAAGGGTGGTACTCCGGGTGCTGCACATGGACATATGGATGTCGGCAAGTTTGATTTCTATGCCAATGGAATACAGTGGACTCTTGAACTTAGTTCTGACAACTACAATCTTCCCAATTATTTCAGTGATGCCGATGAAGCCAGTCCTCGTTGGTCATACTATCGTATGAGAGCAGAAGCTCACAGTACAATTTTCATAAATCCTGATGAATATGGCGAGTATGACCCGAATGTAAAGGCAATGATGACACGCTTTGAATCAAAGCCGAGAGGCGCTATTGCGGTGCTTGATATGACAGATACGCATTTGGGCAAGGCAAAAAAAGCTGAAAGAGCAATGCAGATGACAGATGACCGACGAAGTATTGTTCTTCGTGACGAAATAGAGCTTACCAATGACAACAGCAAAGTATATTGGCACATGATAACCGATAAAAAGGCAGAGGTAAATGCTGATGGTAAGAGTGTTAAGGTTTCGGATCCGCTCAATCCGAATAATTATATCACAATTGATTTTGTGTCAAATCAGAACTTCAGATTGAGCGTAGTTCCGTGTGAACCGCTTCCCACAAGTCCGCATCCCGATGGAATAGCAGATGATACACGAAAAACAACTATTCGTCTTGAACTCACCGCTTCGGGAAATGTCAACATAACAGCCAAGTTTACTCCTTGCACAGTGGAAGACGGAGCAGATGTCAATGCTTTCGATATGCCGATTGCTTCCTGGACAATTGCTGATGGCGAAATTCCTGAACGACCTGTGCTTGACAGAATTTCTGTAGGCGGTGTTACATATAATAATCTGCAGACTCTGATAAATCATATTTTACCATCTTCTGCAACAAGCGTGCCTGATGTGATTGCTGAAAGCACAAAGTATAATGTAAGCATAAATAAAGCGGCGGACCTTGATGGTTGTACGTTGGTTATTGTTTCCGATAAAAACGAACCAACCAGAAAAACAATCTACAAAATATACTATAACAAAATGAAACAGTTGCCTGTGGACAATGTTACAGAATGTGAAATTGTGAAGCTTGAACCAAGTTCAGAACCTCAGGCAGAAAATCCGGCATCTTCGCTTATTGACAGAAATCTTGCTACTCGTTGGTCGGCTGAAGGGGCACAGTACATTATTGTTGACCTTGGTAAGGTGACAGAGTTTGACAAGGTTATTATGTCATTCATGAGTGGGGACTCTCGTAATTATAGCCTCAGAATATCTGTATCTGCAGATAATATAGAATACACCGAGGTATTTAATGGCACATCGAGCGGAAAGTCTTCGGATTATGAAATCTTTGATATAGGACTTCAGAGTGCAAGATATGTCAAAATAGACGGCAACGGATATTACAGCAGTAATGGCGGTGTCCCCGGCACATGGAACAGTTGGACTGAGGTATCTATTGCAAAAGCAAAATAGTCGGAAGGATTTGTCAAGTTGACATCAAACTAACTAATATGTCATGTTGAGCGAGCAAAGCGAGTCGAAACATATGCTTTTAGATTCTTCGGCTCCGCTGATGCTTTGCTCAGAATGACAATCGGTCGGTTCGTGTGATAAATTGAGATTTGTCATGAAAAATATATGCAGAAAGTGAGTTGAATACATGAGACAATTTAATAATATTGTTATCAAAATAATATCAACACTACTTTCTTTGGTATTGTCAATAACATCATTTCCATTATTTTCCTCTGCAAATGCAGCCTCTCTTGATGAATATACAGCAATCAAAAATGTCATATGGGACATTGATTTTGAAGACGAAACACTAAACACAGCGTCATTGCCCCGCGTTACTGTTTGCGATGCCAAGGGCAATGCCCTGAAAAACTCACGAGGTGATTCTTTCTCCTGTCATGTGGGTGACGGTACCAAAAGCTCCTTGAGCATAGAGGATGGTTCATTGGTTTTTGAACCGGGCAATTTTGACGAACAAAACAAAACTACCGATAAGGTTCAGACCAACGAATTTTATGCTACTGTCACCGAGAATGTGGCGGTGTATAAATATAAGATAAAAGTTGATGATTTTAACTCCATGAAATATCTGTTTCGTCAAATATATGTTTCAAATGACAACAATACTTATTGGTCCCCAAGTATTGTTATGAATAAATCAACAGATGACTCTTCGGTTATATCTGTTGCAAACGGCACAGATAAAGCAACAATCGACCATATCACAGACTTTGAGTGTCAAACAAATACATGGTACAATGTTGATGTGCGAATTCGAATTGCCGATGGATTTTTCTCCTATCGTATAGACGGGTTTGAGATTGCTGCCGGCAAGCTTGGAAAAAACATTGTATCCACGCAGAGAGTGTCTGTAAAACCTTGCAGTTATGATGTTACTCATCCTTCAAAGCTCTATTTGGATGATATATATGTATATGAAGGGATTAATAGTCTTGATGAATATACAGTAAGCAAAAATGTTATATGGGACATTGATTTTGAAGATGAAACACTTAATACAGCATCATTGCCATATGTTACTGTTTGTGATGCTAATGGTAATGCCCTGAAAAGTTCACGGGGAGATTCTTTCTTCTGTCATGTGGGCGATGGCACCAAAAGTTCCTTAAGCGTAGAAGAGGGTTCGTTGGTCTTTGAACCGGGCAATTTTGACGAACAAAACAAAACTACCGATAAGGTTCAGACCAACGGATTTTACGCCACTGTCACCGAAAACGTGGCGGTGTATAAATATAAAATAAAAGTTGATGATTTCAACTCATTAAAATATCTGTTCCGTCAAATATATGTTTCAAATGACAACAATACTTATTGGTCTCCGAGTATTGTTATGAATAAATCAATAGGAGATACTTCGGTTATATCTGTTGCAAAAGGTACTGATAAAGCAACAATTGACCATATCACGGCTTTTGAGTGCAAAAAAAACACATGGTACAATATAGATGCACGAATTCGTATTTCCGATGGAGATTTTTCATATCGTATAGACGGAGTTGAAATTGCTGTGGGCAAACTCGGGAACCCCATTGTGTCCACACAGAGAGTGTCTATAAAACCATGTAGCTATGATGTTACTCATCCTTCAAAGCTCTATTTGGACGATATATATGTATATGAAGGAATTAATACCCCATTTGCTTCGCTCGATGTATATATAGATGGTCAAAAAGCCACTGCAATACGTGAAGGTGAACTTTGTGTTGGTGCGGTGCTTTCCGAGAGACTTTCCGATGTGGATTGTGTTCTGGCTCACTATAAAGGAAATGAACTTGTTGCAGTGAAACTTGTGAAGAATGCGGTCTCCGCTGTTTCAACAAACACGGTTATATCTCCTCAGTATCTCGGGTATGCCGACTATTCATCAAAGGTGAAACTTTTCTTGCTTGATTCAAAAGCGTTTCCAAGACCTATATCTGCAACTGTAACAATGGATGCCCTCGGAGGTGAAGAAATGTTGGATATCGACAATGAAAAAACAATATTCGAAAGTGAAGAAGTCCAAAAGGCACTTCTTTCGTCAAACATCGGCTATCATCCTGATTCGGGAATGTGGCTCGAAGACGGCAAAAAGGAAAATACCGGGATTAAAGGTGAGTATTGTGGAGATATTCTAATGGTTCCCGCAGTTCTCTTCGAAAAGCTTGGAATTGCAACAGATATAAATATAGCCGCATTTTGTGCCACGATCGGTAACATGGTTTTGTATACCGGAAAAGATATCGGTAATATAGGCGGCGAGGATTATAGTCTTGACGCGGTGTGTTATACCAAAGATGACACCTTTTATGTTCCGTTTAAAAGTGTTTTGAGATTTGTGTCTGATAAGTCGGTATTCACCACGCAAGGCGGAATAAATGACGGTGCTGTTATCATATCGGACAGGGAATTTAATCCCGGCAGTGCAGACATTCAAAAGCTTAATTATTATATGCTTTTTGAACGACCGAACAAAGAAAAAGTTTTGGCGGATTATAACGCATCATCTCTCAAGGGAGTTCACCCCAGAGTAATAATGACCGATGCTGATTTTGAGCGTGTCAAAAACGAAACCGAACCTAAGTTTGTATCTGTACGAAATCGTGTGATTGCGTATGCCGACAGTTTTCTCAAAAAAGACGAGCTTATATATGAGCTTCGTGACGGGGTGAGGCTGTGGTATGTGTCTATGGACTTTATGGACAGGGTTATGTCTCTTGCTTTTGCCTACAAGCTCACCGGAAACAAAGCCTATTTTGATAAATGTGTTGCCGAAATGGATTCTGTAGCTGCTTTTCCAAACTGGCATCCGGAGCATCATATAGATGTAGGTGGTCTTGCCGTTGGGTTTGCAATAGGATATGACTGGCTCTATGATTCACTTTCCGAAAATCAACGAAAAAAATATGAGGCTGCAGTATACAACCTATGCTACAAAGAATATTATAAAGCTTTCACAGACAATTCCGATGATATGAAATCAGGTGTGATTTCAGCAAATAATCACAATTCGGTTATGAATTCGGGCATCACAATGTGTGCTTTAAGCTTTATGGATGTATATCCCGAGCTTGGTGCTTATTTTATTTCAAACTCTGTTCGAGCAACTGAGAATACCGTTCCCAATTTCTATCCGGACGGTTCCTGGCATGAGGGTGTAGGCTATGGCCTCATGACATTGGAATATTTGTCATTGCAGCTTTCTTCACTGGATACCGTTTTGGGAACAACCTATGGTTTAGATGCATCCGAGGGAATGGACAAAGCGGCTCATTATGCATTAAACATGCAGTGTCCGACAGGTGCTTTTGCATTTTATGATGGTTCCTCAACATCCCTGCAATGGCATTCGGGCGCACTTTGGTTTGCAGAGTATTTCAATGCTCCCGATGTCACAAGTCACTGGCACGATTTCTACAGAGTGGGTGAAACTGCAAGAGGATATGCAAGTTGCCTTATGTATTATAACCCTCAAAGTCTCGGAGCTGAAATAACACTTCCGAAGGATGTTTTGTATAGCGAAAATGAAATTGTCACTGCACGTGATTCATGGACGGATAATTCTCCAACATTCTTCGGAGCAAAGGGTGGTTTTGCTGCCGATGCTCATGGGCATATGGATATGGGCACATTCTCCTTTTTCTCTGATGGTGTCAGTTGGTTATGTGACAATGGTACCGAGGATTATAACTTACCCGATTTCTGGCAGGGGGGCACCCGAGAAGGGGCAAGATGGAGGTATTTTGCAAACAGAGCCGAGGCTCACAATTGTCTGATTATCAATCCCGACCAATATGGAGAATATGACCCCCTCGCCATGGCAGAATTTACATCATATACTTCTAATGATACGGGAGTTATAGCGGTTCTTGATATGACCGCTGTTCATAACGGAAAGGCACAAAGTGCCAAAAGGGGTTATTTCTTAACAGACAACAGACAAAGTCTTGTTGTGAGGGATGAAGTTACGGTATCTGAGCATTCTGATATTTATTTCTTTTTGCAAACTGAGCACAATGTGCTTATAAACGAAAATATTGTTACACTGATAGATAGTAATAATTCATCAAAAACATTAAAAGTAGAATTTGCGTGTGATGCAGAGTTCGTGCTCACAAAGGGTGATGCTGTTCCTTTGCCGACATCACCTTCGCCGGAAGGCATTAAATCAACTGTGGGGACAACACGGATTATGCTAAAAGCTAAAGCAACAGATTCGGTAAGTATCACTGTGAAATTTACTCCATGCAATGTTAACGGTTCGTTAATTTCCGATTATGATAAACCCATCAGCCAATGGACGTTTTAATATTTTTAAAGGAGATGATAACAATGTCAAAAAGAATTTTGGCACTTATTGCTGTAATGCTTATTGTGTTTTTGCCAACCAATGTTTTTGCAGACACAATTACTGCAGAGATTGATAGCAAACAATATGTTGCTGTTAACACAATTTGGGATATTGATTTCAACGATTCAACAATCTTGAATTCATCACCATCATTTATTTTTGCCGATGCAAACGGCAAACAATATCGTCATGGTGCAGATTATCTCGGAGCGCACAGCGGTTCTGTCAACAGCACAATAACTCTTGAGGAAAATGTTAATGCTGTAAACAGAGATAACGGTGTGAGTGTGCGTATGGAAGTCGCAAATTCAACCGACCAGGTTCAGTGGAACAATCTGCTTACTTCAACTGTGGGTACAGAGAAAATATTTGCATATGAATTTGATTTTTGTGCAAGCGATTTTGATGCCACAACTACAATAACTCCATTGTACTATAAAAATAGTCCAACCACTGAAAATCGAATATGGACAAATCCGCTTACCATAACAACAAGTAAAAGTGCAACATTTGGCGGAAAATCGGTAGCACTTTCCGAAAATACGTGGTACACCTTTACCATATACAACGATCTTTCGGGAAGAAAGCAAATGTGCTATATTGATGGTAATCTGATTGGTGAGGCTTCAATCAGCTCCACCGACACAATCTACGGTATGCACAAACTCTCCATGTCAACAAGAGGAGCGCCAAGTGAGGTGTGGTATGACAATATCAAGGCATATGAACTTGAAAAGCTTCCTTCAATAGTTGATGCAACAGCAAGTGAAAATTATATTGATGTCACTTTTTCCGAAGCTATTGATGCACAGTATTTTATTTCGGAAGGTAAAGTGTCAAACTTTTCTGCACTCTTCGGAGAAGCAGCTGTCATTTTTAATAATTGCGAAAATACAGCTCAAGAAAACACTGTCAGATTTTTTTCAGAATTGACAATTCCCACCGGGGTCAAACTTACTCTCAATTTTATATATAAGGGTGCAACGATTTGCGCTGATATGGAGACTTCTCCTGCGGATACAGATGTATATAGCGTGTATATTTCTGAAAATGATGGTTATTATTCCGCGGAATGTATGTGTAACAATGTAAATAACGAAAACAAAAATATTATAATGATTATGTCACTCATCAATGATAAAAATCAGGTTGTGGCTGTAGGCTGTTCGGGAGAAACTGCCCTTGTAAATGGCGGTATGATTTTTGCGTCGGCTTACAGTGATGAAGCAGTCAGCGCTGAGGTGTTTTTCCTCACTGACTGGACGGGTGTTAAACCCTTTAAGGATGTAATTTATTTGTCAAAATAAATTAAATAAAAAAATGGAGGTAAAAAGTTATGAGAAAAATTTGTAACAAATTTATTGCGATTGTTCTTACAATTGCAATGCTTAGCGGTTTTGCAGTGACTGCAGGTGCTACAACAACATCTGAGCTTACTGTAACGTCAATTGCAGCGGGAATTCCTGTGCCGACAGGTAAAATCGTCGCTGTAGATGTGGCTAATGTGCCATCTGATGCATCAAAAGTGGTAATCAAAAACGGTGATGCCACAGTTGCATCGGCTGATGCAACGAATGGCGCTACTTCGATTAATGTAACTGTTGTTGATGGAATCACCAAATATGTTGTTGAAGCTCAAAATGACAACGGTGATGCTGTTGCATCGGGAACAATCACAATCAGAGGTGCGGCTGTTGAAGTAATCAGCACAAAATATGACAACATAGACTTTGAAGACAGCTATGGACTTAACGTAAGTGCTCCAAGCTACACGCTTACAAAAAATGGAGCTTCAATGGGGGCATATCTTCACGCAGGGAATGCCACAAATGAAATTAAGATTGAAGAAAATCCCCAAAACAATGAAATGGGAAAAAGTCTTCATTTTATTGCCAATGATGCTACCGCTAAAGTACAGGCAAATGAAATGGGAGCAATATTCTCATCAGGCACTGTAGTTTATGAACTCGATTTTTGTGCTCAAAATCTGAATATGTATTATAGCGCACTTTCGGGAGCATTTTATCCCATTGGAGCATCAAGCTATCAGTGGACTCCTGTTCTCTCTACAACCACCAATGGTGATTTTACCGTGTCAGGTGAAGTGGTAGGTAAATGTGAACCAAATGTATGGTATCATTTATCGCAATATGTAGATCTGGCATCAGACTATTGCTATACATATATTGACAATAAACTTGTGCATTTTGCAAAGTTGAGCTTTGATGCAGAGAAGTCACATAAGCTTTCTGTATCTACTTCAACAACAACCGAACCCGATGTTACTCCCTGTGGATTCTACATTGATAATGTTTCAGCATACAATGCAAACGTTATAGATCCGATTCCGGCAATTTCCATAGAATCCTATGCGGCAAACTCTTGCATTCCTGAAGGAGCAAAAGCCAAAATAACCGTATCTGCGAATTTCATTCCTGCGGGTTCTGTTGTAAATCTTGTAGATGTAAAGACCGGCAATCAGGTTGCATCAGCAGACTATGCCGAAGGAATGTGTTTTGAATGTGCACTTCCCCAAGGTGTTTTCTCCTACAAAGCAGTTGTTAAAGATTCCGATGGTGAAGTGATTGCACAGTCCGATGCAATTGAATTAATCGGGTATGATGAAACAGTATTGTCTACAATATGGAATGAAAACTTTGAAGGTGCAACCGCGACAACAAGCGGGGTAAGTGTTTCTTTCTCACGTAACGGTTCAGCGCTTAAAAGTTCAACAGGTGCAGGTGTGGCAGGTCATACAGGTGCTGCCGGCAACTCCATTACAATAGGCACTGCAACAGATGTGGAAAGCGGCATAAATGGAGATTGTATCATTCTTAAAAACAATGATGATAGTGCCAAATGTCAGCTCAACAATTTTGGTATCAACAGTAATGGTGCTATTGTTGATGTGTCCGTTGATTTTGCTACCGATAGCTATGGCTTAAAACAAGCGTTCGCAATTGTAGATGGTAATGGAGGCTGGAGATTTCCTCCCATATATACCAATGCATCCGGTGAGTTTACATATAAGGGTACCCCTGTTGGCAAATATGTTACAAACAAATGGTATAATCTGAGATTTGTTGTTGATACAACAAACGGAGTTCTTAACACATATATTGATAATTTGCATGTTATGAGCGAACAGAGCAGTTCTTACAAATTATCAACGATAGGTAGTGTCGGAAGACTTTCAGTTACTGATGAAAAAGTAAAAGGCGCAACTTATATTGATAACTTTAAAGTGTTCAATGTACAATACACTCGTCCTACTCCGGCGGTAACAGTGGACTACAATGACTATGACCATGCTCTTGTGGCGGGCACAAAAATTTCTGTGAATGCAAAGACTGCATATATAGACAATGTTGCATCATTAAAACTTGTTCAGATATATGAAAATGCGACAATTGGTGAGGTTAAATCATCAACCGATGCAAGATTTGAAATTGAACTCAAACCTTGGCCAATGCAATACAAGGTTCAGGCGCTCGATGCAGAGGGCGTTGTGATTGTAGAGTCAGACCCATTCACAGCATATGGCAAAAACCTTGGAACAACTGCTCAGATTTGGGATGAAGATTTCGAAGGTGTTACCGCAAATAATAACAGTCTCCCGAATGTCGGATTTGCAAAAGATGGTAGTGTTTTAAAAGCTTCTAATGGTTCAACATTGAATGGTCACATCGGTGCTGCCGATAACGGAAATTCAATTACAGTTGGTGCAATCACGACAGTAGATAACGGAAACAACGGTAAAGGTATTATGGTAAATTCTGTTACTCCGGAATGTCAGCTTAACAATTTTGGAATTAACAGCGGTGCGGATATTGTTGATGTGTCAATAGATTTTGCAACTGATACCTATGGCGAAAAACAGGCATTTGCACTTGTACACAATGGTTGGGTATATAATTCAATATATACCGATGAAAATGGTAATTTTGCATATGGCTCGATTAAAATCGGCAAATATGTTACAAACAAATGGTATAATTTAAGATTTGTTGCAGATACAGTAAACGGTATTGTAGATGTGTATATTGACAATGTTCATGTTTTAAGAGAACAAAAGGATTCTTATAAAAAGGCATCGGCAGGTAAAATTGTAAGACTTGCAATTTCAAACAAGCGTACAGTTGGTACAATATATGTGGATAATTTCAAGGTTTCGGAGAGAAGTGTGTCAGCTTTTGAATATAAGCTTGCAGAGGCGAAACTTGTAATCAATGGTAGCTTTACTGAATCTGTTGTAGATGGTGATCTTGTTGTCAGCACTGTTACTACATGCAACGGAAGCGAATCTTTTGCAGATATAATTGTTGCAGTGTATGAGGGCAACGAACTTGTATGTCTTAAAACGGCACCCGTAGCCTTTACAGAGGGCGGTGCGGTTGCAATCGGCAACAAAATTGAAGTTGGCAATGTCAGTGCCGGTCAAAAAATCAAAGTAATGCTTTGGGATGGTATGACATCTGTTATTCCTGTTTGTAAACCTATTGATTTTGAATAATTAAATTAATATTGAAAGGTTTTCAATATTAGAAAATTTATGTTGGGTATTGTTTGCGGAAAATCCCTGATATGAGATTTTCCGCAGATGCCCAAATCCTAAAAACGTTTGGTAATTTGACAAATTTCTCTTATAAGAAATTGAGGTATATATAGATGAAAATTAAAAATAAAGCAAAAAAATTAATCTCCGCTTGTCTTTGTACATGCCTTGTTGCTTCCGGGTGGGCTTCGACAGTCCTTGCCTCATATTCTAAATCGCTCGGTGTTTCATATGATGTTTTCACCGATTCAATAAAAATTGATGGTTCACTTTCCCTGTCGGCAGGTAGTGCCGTAGCTGTAAACATTGTATCGGGAATCGAACCGATTTCAAATTCCAATCTTCCGGTGATTTCGAGAATATATTTTGCCGGGGAAAACGGAATTCTTAACTTTGACATCTCCCTTCCTGACAGCTTCAAGGATGGTAAATATACAGTATACATTGGCGCACAGCAGCTTGATACTGCCTACGCTGCAAAGGTTTTGGTTTTCGATAAAAACAGTGCCGAGACCGCTGAAGCACTGGATTTGATTAACGCTTCAACCACTGCATCTGCTCTCACTGCTTCGGTAAAAGAGTATGCAGTTTATCTCGGCATAGATACCGACATGGTAGACAATATGGATGCTGTGTGCAAAACTGTTTTTTCGCTGAAAAAATCAGATGGGAATTTTGATTATGCAAGCTTTAACCGTGCATTCAGAGTTGGTCAGGCAGTTCTGATGATAAAGAGCGGTGTATCCGTTGATAGCGTTATGAAACTTTATGCAGATATTCTTGAAACAGATTACATGGTTTATATGTCTCTTGATTCCAATGTAAAAGATGCATTTGATTCTCTCCTCATGCGTATGGAGCTTGAAAAAGAATTTTTAAGTTTTGAAAATGTGTCACTTCTTGCAAGTATCATTGGCTCTGAGAGCTACGGTGAGCTTAAAGATACTGTAACCGACAATATTGACAGTTTTACGGGCATTGATTTGGACGGAGATTATAAAAAGCTCAGTGCTAACAACCGTACAAAGGTTTTCAGCAAAATGTTTGCAGATCGCGTGGAATATGCATCTTTTGAAGATGTTGAGTCGTCATTTGACAATGCAGTAAGAAAACTACTCCGTGAGGAATCGGACAGAAAAAATACATCTTCCGGCGGAAGTGGTAGCGGTACTTCGTCAAAGGTTTATCCTGTCGATGTTTCTGTAATCACGCCATCACAGTCTGTTGTGACTCCCGGTACTGATGTTAATCAATCTAACGATTCCAAGCCAACTGTGGACTATATTGACACCAAAGGACACTTTGCAGAGGAAGAAATTAAATCTTTGGCTCAAAAGGGAATTATTTCAGGCTTTGAAGACGGAACATTTCAACCGGATAGTCCTGTTACCAGAGCACAATTTGTCAAATTGGTTGCCCTTGCATTTGATTTGAAATCGGGCGGAGTTTCAAAAGCATTTGCTGATGTCGGTGTAGGTGAATGGTTCAGAGAATATGTGGATATTTTGTCATCAAATAATATTGTTACGGGTGACGGCAACAACTTCAGGCCTAACGACACGATAACAAGACAGGATGCCACCGTAATTTTGTATAATGCACTTGGCATAATTGGAAAAACCTATGAGGGCACAAAATCATTTGCCGATTCTTCAGACATTGCGTCTTATGCAAGAGAGAGCGTCGAAGCACTTGCGGCAAACGGAATTATCAAAGGCGACGAGCAAGGATTCAGACCGCTCAGCTCACTTTCGAGAGCTGAGGCGGCAGTTCTTTTGTACAGATTGATTGGTGCATAAGTGAGGTGGATAACAATGAATAAAACATGTAGATTTTTAATATTGCTGTTGACGTGCGTGTTTGTGTTTGTCAATTCGGCGACGGTTTCATATGCTGTGGCAAATGAAGCGGGCGAACCCGATGCCAATGCTGCCAGAGAACTTTTTATGGCACTTGGCATTGACAACCGTGCTTATTGTGACATGACCGCACCGGCAACAAGAGAGCAGTTTTTGACACTTCTTATGGGTCTCATTAATCTCAACGTTCCTGCTGCGTACGGTCAGAGTGCATATGAAGATGTGCCTGCAAACAGCGAGCTTGCCTCGGTAACTAATTATGCAATGGCACTGGGGATTATATCAAAGGCACAAAAGTTTTATCCAAGCGGCAATGTGGAATATCCCGCGGCATGCAAAATGATGGTTGAGGCTCTCGGCAGAGGTCCCGATGCCGCAAGCCGTGGAGGCTATCCCTACGGATATACGATGGTTGCTTCCGCCAACGATTTGAATGTGGGGCTTTCGGGAGCAGAATATCTCACCAATGCAGATATGTATATCATGCTTGCAAATTTTGCAGAAACTCCCGTATATGCCATCACGTCATACAGCTACGCCGACGGTCAGCTTCATTACAGAGTCGCAGAGGGCGAAACCGTTCTCAAAGCATATCACGATATCACCGTGGTGGAAGGCATTGTTGATGCGGCAAACGGCGGTTATCTTTATGATTATAAATCAGAATTCGAAAAAAACAGTGTATCCATAGATAATGCAGTTTACAAAGTGGCTTCGGGCGTTTATTGTCCGCTTGGCATGAGAGTAAAGGCTTATGTGAAAAATCTGACCGAAACAAAAGGTGAGGTTGTGTTTGCTACAGATTTCGGCAACAAAACAATCGTGATTTCAAGCCTTGATTCTCCTGAGTTTTCGAATGGCACACTGTCGTATGTTGATGCTTCGGGCAAAATGAAAAAACTGAAATCCTCACCCGAAAGAGCTGTACTCTACAATGGCAGAGCGTATGGCTATTGCACCGATTCCGATTTTTCAATTAAATCGGGACGCATCGAAGCAATTGACAACAACGAAGACGGCGTTGTTGACGTGTTTTCCGTTTGGGAAAGCGAATATATTGAAGTGGCATATGCCGACAGCTACAGCGGTGTTATTTATGATTCAAAATACAAAACAAATGTTTATCTTGGCGATGATGATATATATTTTGATTCCGCAATTGATATCGACTCTGTTTCGCAGGGCAATGTGCTTGAAGTGTTCATTTCTAAAGACAAAAAATATGTGAAGATGAATGTTGTATCAGGCTCACTGTCGGGCACGGTTACGGGATTTGGATCTGATTCAAAAATCTTTGTTGACGATATGGCATACATTACCACTCCTTATTTTGAGGAATTCTTTCGCCGAAATGTTGAAATTGGCAAAAAATACTCGTTGGCAGTTAATGACGACGGAGCAATTGTTGCCGTAAAAAGCTTTGGAAGATCCGGTTTTAAATTTGCATATTTTGATGTAATCATAAAAACCACTGATCTTGCGAGCAAAGTTATGGTTAAGCTTTTTACCGAAAACGGAGAAATTGAAAAATTGCAATTGTCCGATAAGGTGAGAATTGACGATAAAACCCATTCATCTGCCGAGGCATATGCCGTTTTGTCGCGAAATACCGGCAGTGTCATAAGGTATCAAGAAAATTCCGAGGGGTATGTTTCATCTGTTATCACCGTGGCTGATTCGGAGGGAATATATAACCCCACGTCCGACGGCTATAACACAATAAAAAGATATCGTTTCCCCAATGACGAAACCCAAAACCTGATGTACTACAAGAAAACAGGATATTTTGTTCCTCATTTTATCATAGATAACAGCACGGTAATTTTCTGTGTATCCGAAAATGCTACAGATGACGAAGACAAGTTTTCAATAGGCAATCTTGATTTTCTGCAAAACGATGAGCGCATTCCCTGTTCAAGTGTCAGACCATATAATGTGAGCTATTCGGGCTGTGCAGAGGTTCTGCTTTACAAAGCACCTGATATTGTGTCGAATAACACCTTTGGTGATAATGCCCCATCGGGTGTTGTGGCAAGTTGCACCCGCACATTGGATGAAGACGGAGAGCCGATGTATAAAACAAGTTTGTACCTAAATGATAAATACACCACCTATTATATCCGTAATGACGAAGCCTTTGTTGAAAAAATGAACCTTGCCGCCGGTGATGTTCCATTTAACCGCGGAGACCTTATTCGTTACAGCGCATCTGGTGAATACATCGTTAATGCAGTAAAGGATTTTGACGGAAAGGCACGCAGACTCATTAATACTTCCGGAGACAATCAGGAAGTTCACTATTATTACGGAAAACTATATGCATTGGGGACTTCCTCGGTTGCGGTTTTAGGTGATGACGACAATCTTGTTTATCTGCCGGTTGCCATCGGCAATGTGTGTGTAGTTGACACCAATGATGTGTATACCGCTCCCAAAAGTGTGCTTGCAAGCTATTTGCAGGTGGGGGATGATGCTTGCACGATTCTTGTGAAGTGCAGATATTCAACGGTAAATTCAACGGTTATATACAAATAGTTTTATCATGCAAACTTGACAACTGCAGTTTTTCGGACTATCATCAGTTCAATAACTTTAATGCAATTATTGAAAGGAATGACTATGTATGACAGGTAATTATTCGATTTTAACACGCTCCAAGCTTGAATTGGCACTTGGTGATGCCCTAGCAAAAATCAAGAAAACAATTCCTGATTTTTCCGATTGTTTTCCCACGTCATCATCGGTTGACGGGGTGTATGAGAAAGATGAAAACATGGTTGGTTGGACTCAGAGCTTCTGGACAGGCATTCTGTGGCTTGCCTATGAGCAAACAGGTGAAGAAATCTACAGAAAAACCGCAGAGGGGCTTTTAGATAGCTTTGCCAATCGTGTTGACAACATGATTGGCATGGGCGACCATGATATAGGCTTTATTTTTACTCTTTCAATGGTTGCAGGTTATAAAATAACAGGCGACGAAACCATGAAACAAAAAGCTCTTGATGCGGCAAAGGTTCTCGGCGACCGTTTCAGAGAAAAAGGTCAGTTTATTCAGATAGCAGGGGATGCTGATTGCGAGATACCTGCCCTCTACAGACTCATTATCGACTGTCTCATGAACACCCAACTGCTTTTCTGGGCAGGCGAAGAGAGCGGAGACGCTGAATTTATACGAAAAGCACTTGCTCATGTGAACACAACTCTTGAAACTGTTGTGAGAGATGACGGCTCAACATTCCAAAATTTCTATTTCGATCAGAAAACCGGTGAGAGACTCGGTGGCGGAACAAAGCAAGGGCTCAATGATTCAAGCGCTTGGTCAAGAGGTCAAGCATGGGGTGTTACTGGACCTGCATTTGCATATTCTCATTGCAAAGCAGACAGCATAATGAAAAATTATTGCTCCATAGTTGATTATTACATTAATCATCTTCCTGATGATTATGTTGCATATTGGGATCTTTCCTTCACAAGCGGCGACGAACCCCGTGACAGCTCGGCGGCATCAATTGCGGTTTGCGGTATTTTGGAGGCGTGCAAATCAATGCCTATAGATGATGAGAGAAGAAAAATATACATGGAAACAGCTGAAAAAATTATGAATTCTCTCATAGACGGCTATACCACCAAAGATGATGAAAAATCAAACGGTCTTTTAAAGCACGGTACATACTATTATGCAGGTAATCTCGGTATTGACGAGTGCTGCATTTGGGGAGACTATTTCTATATGGAAGCTCTTATGAGATTTTTGAATCCTGACTGGAAAAAATATTGGTAATAAAGAGGTTTGTATGAAAAGAATAAAATCAGGAATCGTATATTCGGGCAAAGATAATCCCGCACTTTCGAGTTGTGCCTTTCCGGGGCTTTGTCAGCTTAATGACGGAACAATATTTGCATCCTTCAAGGGTGCCGAAACAAAAGGTCCTTACAACAAAACCGATCATGGAGTAACTTGCATCTCAAAAGATATGGGCGAAAGTTGGAGTGAACCCATTGAGTTTTTCAAACCGCCCGTTGTAGACGGAAAACCCACCACAATAAGGCTTTTGTATTTTGTGGAGCACTCACCCGACAACCTTGTGGCAGTTTTCAATGCAGTTGATGCAACAATGGAAGATCTTGTGTATTATAACGAAGAAACCGAAGGTCTCAAAGATACCTACATAATGGTTGCACATTCGGGCGACAAAGGAAAAACATGGACCAAGCCCGAACGTATTCAGGTGGAATCATTCAGAGATATTCCGCTTCCCCTCACGGGTTCGCCGTGCATAACTGCAGATGGTCGCATAGCTGTCCAGTTTGAGGTGAACAAACCATACTATGAAACCGAATACTGGACACACCACAGTGTGATTGTATACTCCGAAGACGGAGGCTACACCTGGGGAAATGAGGTGATTGTAACAGATGACCCGATGATTTATTATTGGGATCAGCGACTCAATGTGTTAAACGACGGAACCATGGCAGATATATTCTGGACCTTTGACAGAAACAAAGGTGACTATATCAACATTCACTATTGCTCGAGCAAAGACAACGGTCGTTCGTTCAGCTCGCTTTGTGACACCGGGCTTTCCGGTCAGCCGGGCAATGTTGTTGACGGCAAAAACGGTTCTCTTGTAACTGTGTATATCAACAGAGATTCTCTGCCTGTCATAAAGCTTGCACAAAGCACAGACGGAGGCAAAACCTGGACAGATGTGGATACTGTCTATGAATATGAAAAAGAGATTCAGGGAAAATCGAATGCAGGAATGAACGATGCATGGGCGCAGATGGCTCTTTTTTCCGTGGGACATCCCTATCTCAAGGTTATGAGTGATGGTTCTTTGTGGGTTTATTTCTATAGTGGTCCTTCCACTCATCGCACAGATTTTCACTATGTAATATATGAATTATAAAGAGCAGAAAACACTATTTTTCTGTTGCTGACTAATCTTAGTTGAGTCTGCTATGGTAATATATAGATTTATTACTATGGGTGAGAAAAACAATTAAAGTATGCACATTTGATTCTTGTGGTAGCAAAAAAATATAGCCTTGTCATTCTTTTCAGTTTGAATTGAACGGCAAGGCTTTTTCCTTTGTGTAAGGTTAAACCAGAAAGTGGTTACAACAGCCATCAAAAATAAATATAATCCTCAATTTCTTCGGGTGAAAATCCGTTTTCCAATAGCTCATCAATCATATCCGGAGAATATCCTTGATATGCTGCAACGGTCTTTAAGTCTGCGATATATGTATCATCATCAAGACTGCTTGATATTCCATATCTCCACCAATCATATTTACCATATGAACTATAACTTGAATATTTGAATTTGTCTGTAGTTATTGAACCATCTGTAGTTATTTTCAGAATATCACTGGATTTAATATCAAATTCTTCCATATTTCCTTTCTTTACTTCATCAAAAAGATTTGTGTCTACGAGCGATTTAAAAAGAATTTCATCTGTTGATGCATACACATACAGCATATAGTTAGGCAAGTGTATAAGCGACAAAGGACTATCACCGCGTATAAGCCAAAGCTCGTTGTTTGAATCAAGAATTGAAAAAGCAAAACTTCCTTCCACATTTTCGGACATTTGGCTTATGTTTTGAACATTAAGCTCCTTTTCTTTTTCAAGCAACTGAACTGCAATATAACTGTCGGTTTCAATTTTGGGTTCCGGTAACTTGTATTTCTTTCTCAGTTCTTTATCGTTCATAATCACTCCGTTGTGTGCAAGGGCAAAGTCTACATTGTTGCATTTCCCTATAAATGGATGATTATTAAAGTTTTTCTTGTGACTTCCCTGCGTTGAATGGCGAGTATGACCTAAAACACTGACAACATCGTTAGAATGTTTAAAGTCGATAAGGTGAGCAGACTTTCCTTCTTTATAGACGGTTATCTTGTTTTTGTTTACATAGGCAATACCGGCAGCATCGGTTCCTCTAATAGTGGCTTGCTGTGCCAGACTGTTTGTTAAATCAGAGATGTCCTTAATAGGCTTCCCGCTATAGTTATAAAATCCGAATAAGCAACACATATTTACATTTCCTCTCTTTCGTTTGTACTTTCATTTACATATAGACGTTTGTCTTTGAGATATTGAATCAGCTCCGGTTTCTTGTCAGTATCTATAGCAGATACAAACAAACTCCATGATAGTGATTCTATATCTTTGTCATCACTATGTATTGCAAGATTACATATCTCATCAATAAGTTGCAATGTGGCAAGGAAAGTGTCATAATTCAGGGTACCTCTGAATAGACGGAATTCTATAGTATTATCATTTTCAAGATTTACTGCAACATAACGTCCATAGTGTTTTCCTTTTGCACTTTTGTAGGTTTCTTTGGCAGTTGTCAGTATTCCGTATCTGTTTGCCCAACGAGTAAGACTCATTTCGGTTCTTCTTGAAAATCTTACCAGTTCATTCCAGTGGTTTTCTACAAGATATATTATTTTTGATATTGTATCCTCCTGTTCATCAATACTTTCGCCAAAGGCTGAACGGTTGACGTGTATATGTAGTCCACATGTGGTCGTCTGATGAGAACGATATCCCATGCTGACTGCTTGTTCAAATACTTCGCGCCAATTCATACCCTTAGTATGATATTCAAGTGTCATAGGATGGCTTACCATTTCAAATCCATCATCAATACTTCCGTCGTGCTTGCAGTATATATGATTATTATCTGTATTTGCTATGTCAATGATAGCTTCGGCATTCTCGGATATTTCTCCACCTTTGTCAATTTCAAGCTCTACACCCATATAAAGAGTTCCCGAACCATGAAAGACAGGACAAGGTTTATGATTGTATGGCTTGATTGGTGCTTCCATTCTTGCGTTATAGCAATGTTCGCAATATGGATAATCGGAATTGTCTTCATAGAAAGCACTATCGCAGTGTATCAATATCCCACAGTTTTCGCAGTGAGTATAGTAGTTATCATAACAGTGGATACATACTGTTACATTACCGTTACCCTCGGCATCTGATGCCCATATTCGTTCTCCGCAATTGTCGCAACTTATCGTCAGACGATCATAGCAATCCTGACACATAGCGTTGCCGTTAAATTCCATTGTGTTTTGCTCTGTAAGTGCTATGCCACATTCATTACAGAATTTTTCTTTGTTCATTATATATTCCTCCCAAAAAATAAAATACCTATAGTAGCACTTGGCTACTATAGGCTTCATAAATATAATATATAGTTATTTTATAGAAGTTTACGATTATACAAGCAACATTCCGTATCCGAACATTTGAGTGTACATTATCTTGGCGTTATCTGATAACGATACCAACGTTTTATTTTTGTCAACACCAACTATATAGAAATTACCGTATATGATTTTGCCGTATACTATTCTGTTAAGGGTTTTGGCAAGGCTGTTGTAAATGATGCAGGCATCATCTGCTATTTTTATTATTTTTGTACTACACTCATCATCAGGGAATTCAAGTAAGTGAAACTCTATAAAATCTTTATCGTTTATCAAAGTTATATCATAGGGACATTCGTTGGGTTCTACTATCAATCCGTTTATAAGTATATATTCCACTGTTATTACCTCCTTATGTAACGTCAATTATGTCAGTGGAAAGGAGTCTCTGTCGGGATCTGACAGCATATCTTCCAAGGCTTGTCTTTCAACAAAAATTCTGCCGCCGATAATATTATAGTTAAGATACTTTTTCACAAAACATCTTATTCTCTTTTTGCTCACCGGCAGGTATTCTTTTTGAATATCATCAATATTTAAGTATTTTCTTGTAAACTTTTCTATCGTACTCTACCTCCTTTGATGGTTGTTGCTTTTATAACCGTTTCTTTCTTTTTGATGGGAACATTTGATTCTTCACCGGCATAGGCTTTACCGTCAAACAGTCTGAATATTGTAATTGTTTTACCGTAAGGCTTTAATTCTTCGAGCTTAGCTAAGGCTCTTCCGATTAATACCGATTCACTTTGAGTAAGTAAATCTGTTGAGAAATATGATTCAAAGACTTGGGGATTCTTACCCGGTACTGTGCTGTTAATATTATCTATGATAAGTTTTGAATACATTCTCAGGTCTACATTTCTGTAGTTGATGTCAGCCAGTTTATATTTGCGCCGCGGCTTAGGCATTTTGATTCACCTCTATTCATTTGTTTATTTTAATATGTTAAGGAACACAGAAATATCCCTTTAATTATTTGTTAGTATTTTAGTGTCCGAAAAGGCAATATGTAAAGTTACAAGATATAAATATATATTATGAATGTAATCCATAGTGGCAAAGGCTACTATGGACATTTTATTTTTTGGGAGGTTATATATTATGAAAGAAAAAGATATCAAAGTCTTAATGGTAGAGCCGGGCAAAGCACCTGCTGTCACTACTATCAAAAATGAGCTGCATTCGTTACAGGAAGCGGTATCAATTGGTGCTGAAAGTGTAGGGTATATTGAGATTATCGGTATTGATGATAATGTTTGTATTCTTTGCAACGAGGAAGGCAAGCTTATAAATCTCGAGCCGAACAGAAGGTTTTATAACGATGTGATTTGCGGTGTTTTTTATGTTGTTGGCGAGGATGATGATGGTAATTTGACATCATTGCCTGAGAAGTTCATAGAATACTACTCAAATTACTTTGCTACTCCGGAAGAACTTACTTCGAATGATGTTGATAAGGCAATGTCGTTTAATATTTTTACGGATTGGGAGGTGTAAGAGTATGGTATATAAAATAGGTACTTTATCGGAGTTAAACAAGCTGCCATCTATGGACGAAAAAATACGTGAAAGGATATCAGAAAATCTTGAAATTCTGGATGATAATTATGGTAGTGACAGAGATATTGACAAAAACAATGGCGGTTATGTTTTGTATGCGGAACCCGGAACAAAGGATACAGAGATTCTGTCGTGGTTTGATTATGAAGAATATGTTCCGGAGTATGTGGACCATATAGATTCGGAGCCCGAGTATTGCTGTTCGTTGTATTTGATAAGCGATGACTATGGCATAGTTATATTTACTGCACTTGCCGATACGCCAAAGGAGATTACAGATGAAATTCAAGGTTGATATATCCGAAATATTGAAAGCTACTATAGATATAGAAGCTGATAATGAAAATGAAGCTATAGGTATGGCAAAGCAAATGTACAACAACAGCGATATTGTTTTGAGTGCAGATAACTTTGAAGATGTAAAATTTACTATTATGGAGGAAAACGATGATAACTGAAAAAGACACTATAAAATGCGAATCAATATTTAATGATGACAGAACACACAGGTATTTGTGGAAAAGAGTATGGGACAAGGATAAACCACTGATATCTGTAATAATGCTTAATCCCAGTCAGGCAGATAATATCATTACCGATACTACTACATATCTTGTTGTGAATAACGTAGCAAACCTTGGTGAATATGGTGGAGTTGAAGTATTGAACTTGTATTCAAAGCTGACAAACAAGCTAAGATTCAGTGAAAGTGATGATGAATTGAACTGTGAAGAAAATGATTCATATATTTTGAAATCAGTTGAATCTACATCAAAAACAATACTTGCATGGGGTAAGGCTGCAAATACCAATGCAAGAATCGAGGAAAGAGCTATAGAGGTATTGAATACGATTAAGGAATATAAAGACAAGCTGTATGTTCTGTCTGATGGGGAAAGAAATGGACTTCATCCGCTTACACCAAGCATCCGGAGTCAATGGCTTCTGGAAAAATGCACTATACCAGAATGAAAGACGCATGAAAACAAATGCTCCCACATGGGTTCGTGTGGGAGCATACAAAAACATAGGGAAAACCTATGTTCCGTAGTATAAACACTTCTTACATATTTGTAAGGGTGTTATTTTTTTATTATGCATCTATATCGACAGTATCGACACATCTGATATCGTATATGAGGTGTTAGGCTCATGGCGTCGTTGATTTGTCTGATATCACGCGTATAATATTGAATTCCTAGTATCGTCATATGAAATGTTAAAATTTGTCACCTGCCCAAAATTGTGGTTTTTGGCTCTATACAAGGGAAAACGGCACCTGGTGACAGGTGACACTTCGGTGTAAACTATTCTGGATTCGACAGTAGCATTGATAATGACGATGTTTTTTCCCTTTTTTAACTCTACGTAAACTTATGGAAACTCAAAATGGAACCTCAAAATAAAAAAATTCTTGATATTTTGAAAGTGATATGATATAATATAAATATATTCAATTGATGTTACAGAATGTATGGCGCCAAATTTTAATTATGCATGATGCAACTGAGTATTGAATGATGATTTTTATGACTTATTTTACAGGAACTTTATTTTTATTATTTCTAAGACACTAGAACAGTTTAATTTATTTTTTTAATTTTCAAAAGTGGTTGGTTACCACGGGCTCTCAATAAGGAAGAGTACAGTATCATTTTTATCAAAAGTATCAAAATCCTCAACCCAAAGAATTGTTGTAACAAAATGAATAGTTTGTTTTAATTATGCGTTTGCATAGTCTTTTTTTGATGCAATTTTTTATGGGATTTCCAAAATATTCATTAATATTTGAAACATAGAGGTGTAACAATTGCACCTTGAGTACATTGAAAACTAAATAAAAAGGATGGTACAATATGAAATTAAAACCAATCAACGTGACAAAAAGAACTTCTGATGTCATTTTTAACGTAGTTGCAAATCACTGCGAGTTTTTTCGTGATCAAAATGGCGAAATTTACACCATTTATTTAAGTAATGATGGATACACGATCAAATACCTATCTGCGACAAGTGATGTTAAAAATCTTTTTAGGAAGCTATATTATTTTCAAGGAGGATTGTTATGAAAAAATTTAAATCTATAACCGAACTTGCAAAAGAGATTTCCGGACATGACATCGTTCACCATATGGATAATAATAAAAAAATTATTGAAAGCTTTCTCAAGAGAGCTTTCAATGAGTTTGATATTAATTTGTCTGATTATACCAAGGGAAAAAAATACAAACTCAATGAAGAGATATGCGACTACATAAAAAAGGGTATAAAAAGTGGCACTCTGCCAAATTACGAGGATATTCATAATGCTTTTATTCACCCGTCAGAAATTTTAGATGATTTGTTGAAAATTACCAAGCAATTCTCAGAAGATAATTTTGATGATGAGACATTTAAAAAAGTAAAATCAAAAATTGAAAAGCTAAAAAGTGAAATATTTGACAGCATGCTCGAAACTATTCGTAATGAAACAAAGTATGCATACGGATTTCGTGATTTCAAATTCTCATTCCTTAGCGGAATCATTTCCTATGATGATATTGATTTCTTTGTAGAAAAAGTCTATCACTGTTATAAGGAAGAACCCAGAGAACCACAAAAGTTCATTACTAAACGTGATCTTATTTTGCTCGATTATATGAGATTACCTCAGTTGCTCAAACGCTATAAACGTGACCTTGAATCAAGGGCACTGGTGGAATTCATCAATAACATTAAAGATAATTAAATAACAACCAAGTTAAAAACCTTTATGTGATTAATTCGCATAAAGGTTTTTTCTTTTGGGTAATTACAAATTCCCGCTTTTTTATATATTATGATGTATACTATCAGCAGGTAAAATACTAAAATTTCATTTTTATAAAGTAAAAGTATGGTCTATAAAGGTGAAAAATACGTTCACATGACTGCATTTTAAAATCATAAATCATAAAGTTTAGGTAAATGCAAATTCTCACATTTTCAATTATAATGCAGTACAATTAACATATCGAAGTAACAAAAATTCACGGATGCCGACTGAGCGCTAATATTAATACGTTCGGCATACGTTTTCCATATATAAGTAAGAAAAATTTTGAAAGGTGGTCTATCAAATGACTAAAATTATTATTCCTGACGACATAGTGGTTTTAAGAAACCAAGAACTAAGAAACAGTGAAAAATTATATGATATAAGAGTAGCAGCTGCCTGTTATACCAATGGCGGAAACGAGCTAAAATTGCTTTTTAAATTGCATGATGAAGATGCAGACTTTACATTTCACATATTGGAGAACTTAAGGGTTGGAAGTCGAGAGTATGTTGACGTACTTTGCCGATTGTATTTTGATGACGTTAAAGTCTTAACTGTGGTCTTACAAGACCTAGAAGATTTTAGTGGCAAGTGCAAGATTCTTCCGGGTAGTCCAACCAAAATTAACTGGAACACACTTGAAATATGGTCAAAACCGATTTCTTATCACGGAAATATATGAAGTAGGTTCGGATGCGTATAAGAATATTATTAGTAGAATATATGATGATTTTGATTGTGAATATACATGCGTTGATACCGATGATTTTGACAGATTCTGGGGTGTGTGCAAGCTTTGTGAATCACAATAAAGAACAGAACCCCTGTTTTTTTAGAATAATATCCAGTTTCAACCAAACGAATTTTTACAATATAAAAAGAAAAAAATTAAAGGAGTGAAAAACACATGAAAGTTTCAGAAGTTCTTTTTGATGTTATTAAAGATGTTGTGTTTTATCGCGACATCAACGACACTGATATGTTTTATGCAGAATTCGAAAACTGCAACGGTGAATTAACCTTTGAATCTTTGGATTCTGAAGGTTTCAAGAGCTTTTTGCTTGTAAAATCGTTCGATTATATTGATGAATATAAAGAAGCTTTAGATCCTAATGAAAGTATCAAAGCGGTTAGATGTCTCCTGTTGTACTATAAAAAATTCCAGGATATTGACGTAAATGTCAGAATATCAGGTAATTTAACAGACTTCATAGAATATGACTTGCAAAGTGATGACCAAAAATCCGTAGTCATCACACAAGAAGGCTGGGATATAGTCCCTAAAAAAAGAAAATTTGTCACATCAAAAGCAAGCCAACCACAAGTTGAGCCTGTGAAAACAAAAAAATCACCCCTAAATCTTCTTCAAGGTTTTATAAACATTTTTGGTGATTCGTACATTCTGCTCGTCGTGTGGGTAATCCAGGCCTTCCTGCATGGTAGTCACTTTATCCTTTGGTTGCTTGCAGACAGGGGCAGTGGAAAGACAACGCTTTCGAAAATTATCAAAAGAATTGTGGACCCCTGCAAGTTTAGCGTAACAACAATACCTGACAAAAAAAGTGATCTATGTGTCCTTCTGAATAGCACCCACCTATGTTGCTTTGATAATCTTAGCCATGCTTCCGTTTCTAACGATGTATCGGATCTATTTTGCGGAGCAGTAACTGGTACATCTGTTGTTAAACGCTCGCTGTACACCAACTGCGACATCGATGTCTGCACACTACACAATACGCTGGTTTTAAACGGCATCAGCTACTACCCCGAACGTGATGATATCGCAGAAAGGATGATATTGATGCACTTGAAAAAGCTAGATTCTACGGCGTTAAAATCCGAAAAAGAGATGTGGGTAGAGTTTGAAAAAGCGTTGCCGGAAATCTTAGGTTCGATTTTCAACACTCTGTCGCGTGCACTGAATGAAATAAACAATGTAAGTAAAGAAAATCTCCCCAGAATGACCGACGCGTTCATTGAAATGCTAGCTATTGCTAGGGCACTTGATATTTCCGAAGAAAAATTTCGTGAAATATATAACAAAAATCAAGAACAGCTGAAAATAGCACGTGAGAGTTCTCCTGTTGTTACTGCTGTAAAAGAGTATATGAAAAAATTTTCTTGCCAAAAAATCGAGATGTACTCCACTAAATTTTACAACGAGGTATTTGATAATTTTTCTGGTGACAAATCTTTACTTCCCGGCTCAGCAGCTCACTTCAGCCAAAAACTTGATAAAGAATTCAACAAGATTCTAAACTCAGGATATCGTGTCAACATTGATCCCACGGGATCGAAAGGCACTAAAATTTCAGTTATAAAAAAATAGTAAATATAATTGTCGCCTGTCGCACTCGCATCTTTCCTCCAGTTTGTCATGGGAAAATCATACCTTGCGACAGGTGACACAAAATATCAACTATAAAAATGTAAAAGGAGGTATTCAAAAATGAATACAACAAATGAAAGTACAAAAAACGTAGGCTTTACTCTAAGAGGATTTTCTTTTGATTATTTCAATTACAAATATCCCTCTATAGATGTTGTACCACCAGATTACTACATATCAGAAGTTATAAAGGGACAAGAAACAACTACAAAAAATAATGAAGAAGCTATAGATGTATTCTATATTAAAATTATAAAAAACAAAAATTAAAACTTGCACCTGCCACAAGTATCAGTTTTTACTTGTATAACAAGCGAAAAATATGATTCGTGGCAGGTGACAAAATAAAAAATATTTAAAGAAAAGGAGGAATTTTTATGAATTCCAAAAATGTAAAAACCAGAAATTATTTAGGCTCCAAAACTTCGTTTAAACTTACCAGAAAAAAAGCAAACAATTTTAATCTCCCATACCCAAATCAGGTGCCTGCCGGAGATTATATATCAAGAGTTGTATCTGCAAAAGAAACTATAACCAAGTCAGGTAATGACGCAATTGAAGTTTGTTATGAAATCAAAGAGGCCTCTATTTGTGAAAAGATACTTAATGGCAAGCTTTCTTCAAACACAAATATTCCTACATATAATATACGTCAGATCTACCCTTTAGGGACATCGTTCTTTGACAATTATTGTGAAGCAATGGCTGAAGCGGTTGGTATTGATGAGATGGATCTTGATGATACCATTGGCGTTACAGAGCATGTTACATTAGATTACGGTAACGCCACTATTGGCGGTTATATTGGACGTCATCCTTTAGAACCTGAAAAGTATGATAGGATTTTCAGAAAACCGAAACTGACAAAGGTTAATCTGCTAGAGAATCAGGAAGAAGCTGATGGTAATGATATCAAGCATGAATACAAAGGAAAGGACTTGCTTGAAAATAAAATTACAATTGATGAAGATGATGAGTTTGATGATTTTCTTGAAGAAGATGACGAATAAAACGGAATGATATTTATGCCGCCTGTCACGAATTTTTGCTTTGAATATATGTCAATGAAATACATATTTTGTGACAGGCGGAAAACATAAAAACAGGAATCCATTGAAAGTGTTGATTATAAACTGAAAGCTCAAAAAGGAGGATGATATTATGTTAACAAATAATGCAAAAAATACTAATGTTTGTTATACGAACAGAGCAACTTATCAAGATGGTAAGCTGATTTGCTCAACTCGTAAAACGACGGTAGACAGAACAAAAGATATTTCTCAGGACTATGAAATGGAAAGCAATGGACTCCATGGATATAAATTTCCTAACTATGAGGACGTACCTTCCGGCTGGTATTTTTCTGAAATTATACATGCAGAGTATGAAAGAAGAACATTCGGAAAAGATGTCGTCAAAGTTTACTATGAGATTATTCCCTATCCGGATTGTTATCATCTTGCTATAGGAAAAATATCTGACGACGATGTAAGATTTTATCATATAATTCAGGTATATCCTATAGGTTCAACGTTTTATGAAAATCTTACTTATTCAATGAAAGTTTTTCTTAGTAAGGAAAAATTTAAAGTCAAAGAAATTGTAGGTGCTACTGAGTATGTTGCTCTCAATTATGAGAATAGCAAGATTGGAGGATTCTGTAAACGTACTCCCATAACGTGGGAAGAGTATATTGATTACTGCGCTAATATGAAAAGAAAAGAAATGATCGATAAAAAGGAATTATTCCAAGAAGAGACAAAAAATAATTCTTGTGAAGATGAAGAATATGACTACAGTTATGATTGGTAATTTTTAATTTGTAAATATTTGTCACCTGCCACCTGATTATCTTTTTCCTTGTTTTTCAAAAGAGAAAGGTATTTAGTGGCAGGTAACACCAATTTCGAAAACCACTAAAATTCAGATATATATTATAATTTTGAGAGAGGAGTATGAATTATGAAAGATAGATATTTAACAGTAAGTGAAGTAGCAGAACTACTAAAGGTATCCTATGATACTGCTTTAAACTTTGTTAAGGACAAGGTTGAGTATGTTACCGTAGGTAGGCAGTACAGAGTTCTTGAAAGCAAGCTTAACGAAGTGCTGTATCCGTCAAAATCGGTAAAGAAAAAGTTGAAACAAAGACCTGTATATCAAATAGTAGAAAGGAGATAGAAAATATGGCAACAGGTAACATAAGAGAGAAGAGAACAAAATCGGGTATTAGTTATCAAGTTACTGTAGAGGGTGGCTATGATGAATTAACCGGCAAACGTATCAGAGCATACAAGACGGTTAAAGGTAGTAAGAAAGAAGCTAAGTCTGTAATGCACAAAATGATTACAGAAATGGAACAAGGAATAACTACAAAGAGAACAGACAAGACTATAGGTCAATGGATGGATGAGTGGGTTGATTCATACCTTTCCAATGTAGAAGAAACAACAAGAGTAGGGTATAAGAGTAAGATAAGATGTTACATTAAACCCGCCATTGGTGATATTCTGATACAGGCATTAAGAGCTGAACATGTTCAAGGGATGGTTAATGAAATGATTGCTAAAGGCTTATCTCCCAAAAATATTAGGGATACATTCAATAATGTCAATGCGGCGATGAAGCTTGCTGTAAAGATACGACTCATTCCTTACAATCCATGTGAAGGCGTATCTCTTCCAAAAAGAAAGAGATACAAAGCGGAAGTATACTCCCCGAAAATGATGTATAGCTTGCTTGACGAAGCCAAAGGTACAGATATGTATTTGCCAATTTTAATATTATTAACTGTAGGCTTAAGACGAGGAGAACTTCTTGCACTGCGTTGGGAGGATATTGATTTTAAAAAGAATATCCTCAAAGTAAGAAGAAATATGGTGCGTGGCGAAAAAGGATTCATCATTAAAGCACCCAAAACAGAGTCGGGTATACGTGACATCCATCTTGGTGATGATGTTATGAAGGAATTGGAACTTGCCAAGAAAGAATATACAAAAGATATGTTGTCTTATGGAGTTGGATTTCAGAACCTTGGATTTGTTATACGTCAGGAAGACGGTTCTCCCCTTAAACCCGATTCAATGACAAGAAAATGGACAAGATTCCTTGAAAGTAGGGGATTGCCAAGAATACGTTTGCACGATCTTCGTCATAGTAATGCAACGGCACTTATCCAGGCAGGCGTTAACCCAAGAGTGGTTCAGCAAAGATTAGGACACTCAGATGTAAATATAACCCTTAATACTTACACACATGTATTACCTGAGATGGATGAGGAAGCTGCGGCAAAGCTTGATTCAATAGTTCTGCATAGAGCGTAAGTTTAAAATTCAATAGTCAACAAAACATGAAGAGACCGATAGTAGCATACATAAGCTACTATCGGTTGTCTTTTTTGTAACTAAATTGTAAAAATTAATTTTAGGCTATATTACTTGGTTTTTCACCTGGAATATGGGTCAAATATAGCTGTGACAAGTGATTGGGATGCGTTCGTTTTTGTTAAATTTATAGGAGTTATATTTTTAGTTTTAGTGTATAATTTAATTGTATATACTAAAACGAAGAATGCATGACATCAAATAATCATATTTATTATCATTATTAATAATAAATGAATACCTAAAGGGATATTATATATATAAATTAAAGAAAAATGGAAATAAATTTAAATATAGTATTGCATTTTTTAAATATTTAATGTAGAATAACAGAAAGGAGATTATTTCGTGAAACACGAAGAAATAAATCGAAGGAGGCACAAAATGGTTGTATTGAATGTGTGTTTAGATAATTTTTATGCATTTAGAAACTTTCAAATGAATTTAACGTATCCTAAAAAGATCGTAGGATCATATATACAGGATGAACATTTAGCAGGACGCAGTAATTTCAGATACAAAAAAGTCAATGTGTTTTTTGGTGCTAATGCATCCGGGAAAACGACTTTTGGACGAATTTTGATGAAAATTTTTAATTTCATCAGCCAAAAAAATTACAGTTATATCACCTCGGTAATTTGTGATACTAGCAAGGAAGCTTCATTTACCTTAGACCTTGCTTCAAACAGTCAAGTTTTTTATAGGGTAATATGTGTAGTAGAACCATGTGCAGATGGAAATTACCAATCTAGTCATATTAAAGTACAGATAATTCAGGAAAATATTAGAGTCAAAGACAGCTACGAATCTTGCGTAGAAAGAATAGAAAACAAAGATTTTTATTCGTCAGAAAACTATGTAGACGAGCTTGAAAAGATTGAAGAATTATCGTGGTTTTTTCAGTATCCGGAAGATCACCCGAATAAATTAAAATTGCCAAATAAAGATGAGAAATTTCGTCAAGTTCTTGAAAATGTATTAAAAGCTTTGGATCCATCTATCAAGGAAGTTAAGATATCACAAGATGTTGATAACGCATACGTAATACATCTCCAAAATAAGTCCATTGTAATTCAGGATGGAGACTTATTAACTACAGATTTTCTTTCTAGTGGAACGAAGGCTGGGATTGAAGTGTCTACAATGCTTTCATCTTTGATTCAGAAAGACTATCATTTTTATTACTGTGATGAAAAATTTTCATATATTCATAGTGACATAGAAAAAGCTATCTTATCTGTGATGATTGAATATGTAGGCGAAAACGATCAACTGTTCTTTACAACTCACAATACAGATGTTTTAGATATGAATCTTCCTAAGCACACATTTACATTTTTACGTAAAGATGTTACAGATCCTGAGACTACAATCAAACCTGTAAATGCTTCTTCTTATCTGAAGCGTAATACTGATTCCTTAAGAAATGCTGTAGAAAATGATGCATTTTCAGTATCACCTGCTCTGGAGCTTATTTATGATATTATTAATACAGATGATGAGGGGTGACACTAATGAAGAAACAAATAGTTCAGTATTATGTTGAAGGGGAAGATGAGAAAAAACTTGTTGACACCCTTAAAAATACTATGAAAGTTATAGCTCCGGGAAAATTACAAAAACTAAATGTGTTACAAGAACTGATTAAAGATGCGCACCTAAGACCTTTAAAGCAGGGAACTATTGTTGTATTAATATTTGATACTGATACAAACAATGTAGAAATCTTAAAAAGAAATATGAAAAAATTAAAAGATTGTTCTTATATATCTAGTGTAATTACGATCCCGCAGGTACCAAACTTAGAAGGTGAATTAGTAAGAAGCTGTAACATAAGACAAATTACAGAATTACTAAATAGTCGCTCAGCAAGAGACTATAAAAGTGATCTTATCCGTATCACAAATTTACATAGTAAGTTAGAGGAGCATGAATTTGATATAAATAAATTTTGGTCGGAGCAGCCTGGGGAACCATATCAAGATATATCAAACGATGCAGGAAAGATTAAACTATAATAACCTGATAAAACAGAAAAATCAAGTTGGCACATAATATAAGCGAGTTTATAAATATGCCGATTTTGACGAATCGCTTACGGAACTTGAAGGTGATTTAATCAGATACGATGAAGTATCTTGCTGATTAGTTATTGAAATCGTAAATTTCTGTGATGATGAAAATTATTGATGGAAATGGTAAACTTTAATTTGAATAAATTTAGTCTTCGCTGTTGTATCATATCTATTGTAATATTTGTGATGTCATTGATAAGGTGTTTAGTGATTGATGATATTGAGATAAATTAATGTAGGAGTTGATTATTAATGTCAAAAAATAATTCTGATTTCTTTAAAGAGAAAAACGATTGGTCTGTTATAAAAGATAAACTTTTGGGTTGCTATTTATCACCATATTTTCAAAAAGTTCTTATGACAAAGAAACCCATATATTATGTAGATTGTTTTGCTGGAAAAGGAAAATTTGAAGATGGCAATGATGGTTCACCTCTGATTGCATTAAAAGTTAGAGAAGATTGCTTAAAAAGAGCTAATATTTCCTTTAAGAATGGTGCTATACAACCTTGTTTTATTGAGTCAGATCATGCCGTCGAATTGCAACAAAACGTTGCCACCTTCATTTCTAATTATGGAGATGCCAATATAATATCCGGTAAATATGAAGAAACAATTTTAAAGTGCCTTTCAGATAAAGATAATTATAATGTTTTTCTTTACATAGATCCATACGGAATAAAAGCACTAAATTTTGAATTGTTCAAAAAGTTCAAAACATTAGGGTTTAATTCATTTGAAATGTTAATAAACTTCAATTCTTTTGGCTTTTTCCGCGATGCATGCAGAGTTATGAGGGTTAATTATAGTAATGATGCAGCTTTGAATTCATTGGAAGATTTGATTGAATATGACCCTATGACTGTTGACACAAATGCTCAATCAGAAGTATTGTTAAATTCAATAGCTGGTGGAGATTATTGGAAAGATATTGTAAAAGATTATAAAGCTGGTAAGTTTGATGGTTATAAAGCTGAACAAATATTATCTGAAAGGTATAAACAACAATTAAAAAAATTTTTTTCATATGTTCTTGATTTGCCTATTCGCTTAAAGGAAGGACAAAGACCTAAATATCGAATGATGCATGTTTGTAACCATAGGGATGGTTGCTTTTTGATGGCTCAAAATATGCAGAAGCGAAAAGAAGAATTGTTTTTAAATATTCAACAAGATGGACAATTTACAATTTTTGATATGCTAACAGGATGTTCTTCTACTGGGGAAGGTGATTTGATAACAATAGAAGAAATTGCCGAAAAGGTTTCGCAGCATCTTAAAGGTTATAACGAAATTGGATTAACGGAATATATAGCATCTTTTGTTAATGAGTACGGACTAATCTGTGATTTTAAAATGATATATGATAGTTTAACTATTTTAGAACAAAAAAAAGAACTGCAAATTTTGCGAAATCCTGCTCATAGAAAAAACGGAAAAAAATCTGCATTTTGGGAAGAATGTAAAGATAAGACCATTACATTGAGGAGGTGTAAAGCGTGAAACAGGTCAAAGGATATATAGAGCGAAAGACCATGCTTTATGTTACAGGTGTAGAATATGGGGATTATACTATGAACCATGTTTTGGGTTGTGCACATGGCTGTAAATTTCCATGTTATGCATATTTGCAAAAAAAACGTTTTGGTCAAGTCGGTTGCTATGAGGATTGGATAGAACCATATTTGGTTTCAAATACATTAGAGCTGTTAGATAAAGAAATTCCTAAACTGAAAGATAAAATCAAATCAGTTCATCTATGTTTCACTACGGATCCGTTTATGTATGGATATGATGAGATATCTAAGATGAGCATCAAGGCCATCCAAAAGCTTAACACTGCAGGGATAAAGTGTACAGTTTTAACTAAAGGTATTTTACCTGAAGAACTTATGAAATTATCTTCAGATAACGAATATGGGATAACTTTAATTTCTTTAAATGAAGAATTCAGAAAAGAGTATGAGCCTAATTCGGTACCCTTTGATGAAAGGATTCAGGCATTAAGAACTTTACATGAATTTGGATGCAAGACCTGGGTAAGCATAGAACCATATCCAACTCCGAATTTTATAGATCAAAATATTAACGATATCCTTGAGGCTGTTAGTTTTTGTGATAAAATAATTTTTGGGAGAATTCATTACAATAAAAAAGCTTCGGAATATAAGAGACATAAAGAGTTCTTTAACAAAACGGCTAACGTGGTTGTTGATTTCTGCGAAAAACACAATATAGCATATCATATAAAGAATGGTACTATAAATTAATCGAAAGCAAAAGAATAGTAAAAAACAAATTAGGGGCATAATTTTATGCTCCATTTTCTTGTCGGAAAATCAAAAAAAGTTTCACTTGTCCGTAACAACAAAGCTTGTTTTACCATCTCTGTCACACACCCCAAACTAAATTTATATGCTTGACTATTGTTAATGATTGGTCGGTTTTATGGTCGGTTTTTGAATATCGATATCCGTTTTGTCCAGTACATCGATTTTAAGAGCGGGTTTATTCTATCAGCTCATAACCCGGAGGTCGTTGGTTCAAATCCGGCCCCTGCACCCAAAAAAATTCCTTGGTCAAAAGACCGAGGAATTTTTTGTTGCATGCAAGTGTCGGAGTTTTGGAGTAACCGCCACGCTCCGGGTATTTGAGCCCGACGGCGGGCGAATAACTTGTTTTGTGCCGACCGCTTCCGGCGGAAGATGAAGGGAGGCACAAAAGGGGCAGCGGTCGAAGATAAGGCATACACCCTGTGAGGGTGAGTGCCTTGATTCGAGAACCGCAACCCGAAAGGTCGTTGATTTGGCGAAGAGCAAAAGTTTGAAATTGGGTATTTAAAGTCGGAAGAAGGCAATCCTGCACCCACAAGGAAAGCCTTGTCGTTTTAATAACGGCAAGGCTTTTGTCATGTCCAAAAAACGGTCATTTGATACCGAACCAGACGGATCTATTCCAATTTATTTGGTCGGTTTTTGATCGGTGCGACTATTGTTAATACATAAATTACATTTTTGGTCTTTATATTTATATAAAAATAGTAAAACATCATTGATTATATTATCAGATTACATGGCGTATTTTTCAAGTGTTATTTTTTGTTTTATCTTTTTTTAGTGCATGTGCCAATGTTGAAGTGTCCGAATAGTTTATAGCTTGGGCAACATAATTGAATTTTTCTCCGGATTGCAAAAGTTGTTTGGCTATTTTCAAACGAAGTTCTTTAAGATATGCGTATGGAGTAGTGTTGAAGCTTCTTTTGAAGGAACGGATTATTACATCCGGAGATGTATAATATTTTTTTGCAATATCATTTATACTTATGTCCTGATTGATATTCTCCAGTAAATCATTCATAACCAATATGGCAAGTTTGTTGTCAGTAAGGGGAATGTTATTAGAATTTATAAATGTATTGGTTAACAATGTGACAAGAGGGAAAAGAATACTCATTACATCGTCTTTAAAATTCAATGGATAATATGTAACCTCCTTGCTGCTTCCGACTATGTTCAGAAAATATTCAACACTTGATTTTATAAAGAAATTTGATGTGAAATCTAACTTGTATATTGATTTTGACATAATCGGAGGAATTATATCAAAATCCACAAAACTGTGATCCAGCGGATCTTTTTCATCACTGAATGGATGGAAATCAGCCATAAACGGAATAAGATACAGGGAATTTTTTTCAAATTGTTTTTTCACACCGATTTCAGTATATGTGCAATTGCCACCGTGAATATAATATATTTTGTTTGTAATGCAGTTTGTTGATATCCAGTCTTTTTTTACAGTTTGTCTTCCGTACCAGTTAATATTTTTTATCCGGATCATAAATTCACCTCATATAAAGTCGATTTTGAACAGTAAACTACTAATTGTTACCATTGATAACAAGGCTATGGTTGTTTTATAATTACAGTAGAATTATATTACGATGGTATATGATTATAACTAATGATAGCATTGATAGGAGCTTTTGTCAATTTAATTTATACAGAGAGGAATTCAAGTATGTTTACAACCAAAATTAAAAGAGCTGTTCATATCGATTTTCATACACTGCCGGGAATTGACGATTTCGGACTTTCTTTTTCGGCATCAGATGTTGCCGGGAAGTTAAAAGATGCACACGTGGATTATGTGAATGTATGTGCAAGATGTAATATTGGATTTTCATATTATCCGACGAAAATAGGAACACCTTATCCGGATATGAAAACGGATTTGCTCGGTGACTTGATTGATGAATGTCATAAAAGAAATATTGGTGTTACCGCATATCTGAATGGTGGTCTTAACCATCAGGCTCTTGTGGACAATCCCCAGTTTTTGTCTGTAAAAAAAGACGGAACAGTGTACGGAGCTGACAGAGTAAATGATAATTACTTCAGAACCCCCTGCTATAATTCGGGTTACAGACGATATTTATTAGACGAAATAAAGGAAATTCTTGAAAAAGAACCCGACGGTATATTTTGTGACTGCATGAAAGTTAATCCCTGTTACTGTCCTGTGTGTGTCAGCAAAATGAAAGAGCAGGGATTTGATGTGGATAATGATGAAGATGTTTTGAAGTTTGCACATTCTGTTTTGAAAGATATCATTAAAGACATAAGGGATGTTGTACCTGCAGATAAAAGACTGTTTTTTAACGGTCATCCTTGTGATGATATATATGATTGTTTGACCCATGTTGAACTTGAGTGTTTAACAACAGATAGCCAATGGTGGGGATATGATTTTATAGCCGCATCAGCTCCGTATTACAGGAATTTTGAAGGGGACCACATCTATATGTGCGGAAGATTTATTAAGACATGGGGCGACATCGGAGGCATTAAGAGCAGGACTGCAATTGAAAATGATGTGTATGATGCATTGATGTACGGATATGTTCCTTCGGTGGGCGATCATATGCATCCCCGATTTGGATTGAATGACAATTTATATAAAACAGTATCGGAAATATATGAATTTGTTGCTTCGATGGAAGAATGGACACAAAATGCAACTCCTGTAACAGAGGCGGCAATTGTCAGAAACAAAATTACATATAACAATTATCTGAAGCAAATTTCGGATTCTGATAAGGGCGCCGCAAGAATGCTTTCGGAATTTAAAATTTGTTATGATATTGTAAATGAAGATATGGATTTAAATAAATATAAGCTCATCGTTTTGCCTGATAATATTCTTATAACCGAAACACTTAAAAAAAAGCTTGATGCATACGACGGAAAAATTCTCTCAACAGGCAAAAGCATTTCAAAGAGTAAAACATGGGATTATATAGATGAATATACCGACGATACGAATACCGACGGATTCTATTCGTTTAACGGTGATGTATATGCCCAGTACTCAAACGGTATAAAGATGAAAAGTTCCTTTGGTGTATGTGATTATATTGAACCGTATTTTAATCGTCATTATGACGGAATTCACGGTTATGCATATATTCCCTACAAAGAATGTGAAGGCTATTGTTCTGTTGCACTTAAAAACAATCATGCACACATTGGATTTAATGTTTTTGAGGCATATCTTAAATATGGGGCTGCTTTTCACAGGGAACTCGTTGAATATGTTTTAGAAAAACTGTTGCCGCAAAGACTTGTTGATAGTACCAATCTGCCGAATTCCTCTCGCATAACAATGATGGAAAAAGAAAACGGAACCATATTACATATTAAAACAACATATCCTGAACACCATGGAAGCATAGGTGTTATTAATGAACACAGCGTTTCCAAAGATGTTGAAATTATTCTTGACGGTGAATTTAAAAATGCCGTTGCAATACCGTGCCGTCGGGAACTTGAAACCGAGGCTGTGAACGGTAAAACGAAAATAAATATACCACGGATATGCGGCTATCAGGCAATATGGCTGCAAAAATAATATGAGAGGATGATAATGATATGTGTAAAAAAATAGTGATGCTGTTAACGGGTATTATAATATCATTGATTTGTACCGTTGTTTCGGCAGAGCCTGTTGCAAACTTCAAAGCTGATGATTTGTCTTTGAATTTGAAATTGGATGCGGGCGAAACCGGGGATGAGCTTGTTACCGTTTCTGTTGATGAAGACGGGAAACTCTCTTTTGATAATTGTCCTGAATTTGCATGGGTCTATGAAATGCCCGATGATAACATATTCGATGTTGATATTAAGCTTCCCGTGGATCTGGAAAGCGGGAGGAATTATGTTTACATCGACACATCATCACAGCACTATTGCCTTGAGGTTTATATACATAATATAAAATCGCAGGAAACTATTGATATATGCGATGAATTATGTAAAATATCCGATAAAGATGAATTTGTGAATTTTGCCGTAAGTAATGCAAATCATCTGGGGATTGATGCAGAGAGTGAATCGGTCAGCAATAATATAGAAGAGATTGTCAAAGCTTTGTATCACGAAATTTCACGCAGTTCTGACAAATCCCCTTTGAATATTGCTAAATGTTCTAAAATGTCAACTGCATATGCACTGCTTATAAACGGAGAGAATACCGAAGAAGTAATAGCCGAATATAATGATGTGTTAAATATTGACGAGGACATACTTACGGATATATCTGATGATCTGGACAGGCAGTTCAAAAAACTTATTGAGGAAAGCACTAACGAAGATGCATCAATTGATGATGTAATTACAGAATGTCTGGCTGTTGCATCGCTTACAAGTGCCGGGACATGGAATGATATAAAAAATTATGCACTGCTGAAAGCTGATGATATTGGCATAGACGTTGGCAAAAGTTCAAAATTTGAAGATATTCCTTCCAAGCGACAGTATGAGGTTTTTGTTGAATTGTTCGATAAAAAAGATGATATTAAATCATACAGTGATTTCAAAAAAGCTTTTGACAGAGCGGTTAAAAAGATTCTTGACAAGATAAATGACAATCCCGGATCTTCCGGCGGTGGAGGATCATCCTCATCAAAATCAAATCCGGTAACTGTACCAAACAGCTTTTTGAATAAGACACCGGAAGAAAACGAGAATAAAAGCGAAGTGCAGATAACTTTTACAGATATTTCGGGACATTTTTCCGAAAGCTATGTTATGGAAATGGCGGCATTAAACATAATAAGTGGCTATGAAGACAATTCGTTTAGACCTGATAAATTTGTAACAAGAGCCGAATTTGTTTCAATGATTTCAAAAGCTTTAAAACTAAACACGCAAAGCTCACACATTGCTTTTGAAGATGTCTCTGGTTCAGACTGGTTTTATAATGCGGTTGCTGCATCTGCGTCAGAGGGATATGTTTCAGGATATAACGGTTATTTTAATCCCGCAAACAACATAACACGTCAGGATGTATGTGTAATTATCAATAACATAATTATGAAAGAAGGCGGTTCGCCAAGTAGCCGGGAATTAACATATAATGACGGCGATTTAATATCAGATTATGCACGGGAAGCGGTTAAAAATACAAGTAACAAGGGAATAGTAAACGGATATGAAGGCTATTTCCGACCTCTTGACAATATGACAAGAGGTGAGGCGGCAGCCGTTATTGCCCGTCTTTTGGAGCTTTTAAATGTGGCATAGGAGGCGAGTTGAATTGAAAAAAATACTAAGCTTTATATGTGTTGCGGTAATTATGATGAATTGTATGTTAATAAACAGTGTTTACGCATCGGATGAGGATTATCAAAACGATCATAAAACTGCAGAAATTTTAAACTCAATCGGTATAGATGTTGTATCTGAAAATACTGATTATTTGTCAAGGGCTGAGTTTGCCTACATTATTGCACAGCTTATCGGATACAGAGGAGAAGCATCATCTGATGCGGTGTTTGAAGATGTTTCACCTGATAGCTATTATAACGGTGCACTGGTTTATTTGCTTAATCAGAAAATCATCTCAAAAGCTTCTTTGTTTAATCCCGGCAGTGCCATAAAATTTAATGAAGCCTGTAAGCTTACAGTTTCTTCACTGGGGCTTGATTATTATGCCATAGCAAATGGGGGATATCCAAACGGATATTACATAGCTGCAACGAGAAATGATTTGCTGATGGGTGTTGAATCTTCAGAGGTACTTTCTTATGAGGGTGCAATGGAGCTTATATATAATTTTATGCACGCTCACACCCGTGTACCCATCAAAATAAATGCTTCCGATGATTATGAAACTGTATATGATATAGGTGATAATGTTTTAAAGCTATATCATAATATTGAGTTTAAAGAAAATGCAACAGTAACTGCAACACAGCTAAGCGGACTTTATGAACAGGCAAGTGCTTGTGATAAGGGCTATATAGACATAGATTATGTTACATATAAATTTAACGGCAGAGATATTAATCTTCTCGGCAAATGTGTTGATGTTTATTACAAAAAGGGTGGCGGTTTTGATGAAATACTGGCACTCGATGAATCCGGTAATAATTCGGTTTCAATATCTGCCGAGGATGTTTCGGACATATATGACGCAGAGGTGGAATACTATGAAGACAGGTCCAAAAAGCGTATAAGTTTAATAAAATCCCCGGCATTTATATTTAACAACTGTGCAGAGTCTGATTTTAAACTAAGTGACATTTTGTCAGTTTCGGGAAAAATCACTTTTATTGATAATAATGACGATAACAAATATGAAGTCGTGTGTATATCAGACGCAAGGTTATTTGTTGTGAATGAAGTTAATATATATGACAACACGATTCTTTGCGAAGATAAAACTATTATAGATTTAAGCAGTGAAGATGGCAGATACCGTATAGAAAAGTCGGTCACAGAATGTCTGCTGTCAGACATTGTCTCATCTGATGTAATAGAAGTCCAAATTGCCCTCGGAAATAAAGATATTGTATACATAAGAGTTATTGATGCCAAGAGAATAAACGGTAAAATCACCGGCATAGATAAAGCAAACAGAAAATTATACATTAATGATGTAGCCTATAAATACAGTAAGTTTTTTGAAGAAAATGAACTGATGTTTTATTCATTGGGCTCTGAAATAACGGTAATATTATCAAGTTCAAATGAAATCGGAACAGCAATCAAGGGAGAAACAAAATCAAAATACGGCTACTACATTGCCGTAAAAAAAGATTCGGGACTATCAGACGCAGTATATGTCAAGCTTTTGGATGATTCCGGAAAAGCGGATGCATATGAGCTTTGCGACAATGTTTTTATAAACGGAGAGTCAATGTCCAAAGCACAGGCTTTTTCAAAACTGGAAAATACCGGTGAGACAATTGTCAGATATACTATAAAAACAGATAAAAAGATTAAGAGCATCGTATACGATGTTAAAAACGGTGTTCTTGAAGACGGTAATCAGGAAAATAACTATCTCACCCTGTATGAATTTCCGACTCAGCATATTTATTCAACAATCTGGTATATACCCGAGACAAGAATGATTCATCCATACTTTAAAATAAGTCCCCAAACAAAGGTTTTTGCCATTGTGGATGATGACAGAGTAGAAGAATCACAAAGATACAGATATGTTGGCTCATCGTATTTTGACTCCAACAAAAGCATTGCTCCATCAAAGCTTTTTGCGTATGATGTAACTGAAACCGGTGAGGTTGGTGCCATTATTGTGAAAACGGGTTCAAGTGTAGAAAAGGTTTCGTCTGATTCTTCATACGGTTTGGTGTATTCTGCAAATCAGGCTCTTTCACCGGATGATTCCACAGCCGTTTCAATCGTTGTATATCTGAAAGGTACATATAAAAGACTGTTCCTTGAAAGCGAGGATGTATTGAAGGCTATTGATACAAATGCATCTTTTGACAATATTCCTGTTAATCCCGGTGATTATATCAGATATAATCTTGACGCAAGAGGATATATAAATGCTCTGTCCAAAGATTATGACAGTAAAGAGGGTAAGGTAAGTGTTGATTTTATCAATCATCTTGACAGAGTAACATATTATCACGGTATTGTTTACGACAGAGACGGCAATCTTATAAGCCTTGTTCCTGAGAGCGTTTCAGGAGTAACTTCGGGGCTGACGGAGCCTTCTTGCAGATACAGATTTAATATCAGTTCTTCAATTACCGTTTATGACAGTAAATACGAAGAAATTTATCAGGGTTCAATAAGTGAGATAAAAACTTATCTTCAGTCCCCTTCTGATTGCAGCAAAATAATTATAAAAACATATGAGGGAACTATAAAGGATATCATTTTGTATAAATAGAGAGGAGGACTATTATGAAAACCATAAAACGAATAATAGCAGTAGTAATCTGTGCAGCAATGTTTCCTCTCGCAGGCGTTAATTCGTTTGCTGACGAAAAATACTTTTATGAGACATTTGATGAATATGCAACAAATGATTCGCCTTCAGAAATCAATGTAAGTACGGACAATTATTACATAACAGAGTTTTCTGAAAAAAATAAGGCTGTTGCAGTTATGGCTGACAAAAGCGATTCATTGCTTCAGTTTGATGTTTCGGTGACGGGTGATTTTTTTCTTCATTTTGATATTGCCTGTTTAAATGATGCAGTGGACGGCACTGTGAAAATATCGGGCGGAAACGAATCTATAGAAATTCTGCATTTTGACAAAAATCACAGAATTGATGCATATAACGGTAAACCTCTTTTCGGATACGGTGCAAAAAACATGACCGGGGTCGGAATACTGTATAACACCAAAAGTGGCGAATGCAGGATATACCGAAACGGGAAATTGATTTCGCAAGAGCGTATGGCATCAAGCCCCGTTTTAAAATCCCTTGACACTCTCACAATATCCTGCAGGAGTGAAGAGCCGGGAAACGGGATTATAGTTGATAATGTTTATGCAAAAAACTCCGATAAAATTATAACAAAATTTCCGTCATCGGAATATAACGAAGAAGTGTATGAAAAACCTGATTTTCATTATGGAGTTAAAGTGGGAAGCAGAGTAATTGTAAATTGTGATTTTGAGAAAAATGTTCCCATGAATGTATATGAAAACGGCAGTGTTATCGAGCAGGTTCAGGAAGATGAAGGCAACACGGTTATGCTTTTTGAGCGAAAAAAAGATAATGATTTTCATATGACATCCTCAGGCTATAACATGCAGACAGACTGTATGGTTATGGAATTTGATTTGAAGGTTTTAAATCTTGCGTCACGGTTTAATGTGAGTATTAAAGACGCCGATGGCAGGGAAAACTGTTATGTTCAGCTATCAAACGGTGGTGCACTGAGACTTGGCAATGACAACGTATCTCTTGCAATCGGTGACTGGTACCGTGTGGCAATGATGATAAACACCTACGACAGAGTGATCGACTTTTATTTAAACGGTGAGAAAAAATCATCTTGTTTAATAAACAAAAGCTTTGCCCAGAGCTCGGGAGTTGATCTTTTCAGAGTTCATGTTCCGCCTTCAAATTCCGACGGGGATAATTCGGTCAGATTTTTTGTTGATAATCTGAGGGTTTATGAGGCGGCAGAGCCTGTTTCTGAACTTGGCGAAGTGAAAAACGAAATTGTTTTAAACGGAAAAACCGTTTTCCCGAGTGACTCATCTGTAATAAAAAGCCTTGAGGGATACTATGGTATTCATTCAAGAAGCGGTGTTGTTTTTGCAAACGGACAAAAGAGTCTTTGCGATAATAAACCTTACGAAAAAGACGGTAAAATATTTATTGATTCAAATGAACTCTCACAGGCATTCGGACTGGAAAACAAAGATGCCGGATATGTTGCAATAGACGATTTTGCAAAAAATCATTCTTTGGTTGTAACAAAAGTTGATATTGACAAAAACAGTGGTTTGTATGTTCTTGGAACAAAGGCATTTAAAGTTCCCGGAGATAGTGACGAGCTGAAAAAACTCAATGATTATATGTTATATCTGAGACCTTCACCGGAGCAGGTTAAAGAGATTTATAATTCATCTCCGTTAAAGGGTGTTCACCCAAGAATTCAGGCAGCACCCGAAGATTTTGCACGCATCAGGGAACAGATTGAAACAAATGCTCAGATGAAGCATTGGAGCGACAGGGTTATACGCGGAGCCGATACCTTGCTTACCACAGGACCCGTTGAATATGAACTTCGTGACGGTATAAGACTTTTGTATGTCTGCAGAGATGTTCTGACCAATATGTATACTCTGGGTATGGCATATCAGTTAACAGGTAACACAGAATATGCCGACCGTGCATGGCTTGACCTTAATGCAGTGTGTAAAGAGTTCTTTGACTGGCATCCCACTCACGACATTGACACAGGCGAAATGTGTGCCGCAGTTGCAATCGGATATGACTGGATGTATGATGCGTTCAGCGATGAGCAGAGAAAAATAATTGAAGAGGGTCTCTATCAGAAAGGCTTATATGAAGCAAGTCTTGCATATCAGTCGTCGTCCGCTGCGATGAGTGGCATTGCATATGGCGAAGCTAACCACAATGTTGTTTGTAACGGTGGCATAACAATGGCGGCACTTGCCGTTATGGATGTATTCCCCGAGGAAGCATATTTCCTTGCTTCATGTGCCGCAAGGGCTGCAGAGTTAAACATTCAGCATTTTGCTCCCGACGGTGCCTACTATGAAGGTCCCCACTACTGGGAATATGCAATGCAGTATGCTTCAAAACTGATTTCATCTCTTGATTCTGTTTTGGGAAACAGCTTCGGACTTGATTGTATAGAAGGTCTGGACACTGCGGCAGATTTTATGATTTATATGCAATCTTCAAATGGTATATATAATTATGGTGACGGAACTCAGGCAAAGGTATATGTTCCTGAAATGCTCTGGCTTTCGGGTAAATATAACCGTATGGACACCGGTTCCATTGTAATGTCAATAACAGATGGTAATTTCTCGGGTGGTGAAGACCTGGCACTTGCACTTTTGTGGTATGATACCGCCATGACAAACAATGTTTCCGAGCTGAAAAAGGACAGCTACTATAAAGGCGAAGATACAATTTCGCTCAGGGAAAGCTGGACAGATAAAGACGGCGCTTTTGTGGGAATTCACGCAGGAACAACAAATATTGCTCATTCTCAGCTTGACGGTGCAAGCTTTATATATGACAATGACGGTGTTCGCTGGGCTATAGATCCGGGTGCCGGAAATTACAATCAGACAGGATACTGGGACAGTGGCGAAGACGGACAAAGATGGAAAATATTCTTAAGCCGTGCAGAAGCTCATAACACGGTAGTTGTTAATCCTTCAAGCTTGCCTGACCACAAGGTTAAATCCTATGCAAAAATGAATATAAAGTCTCTTAAAGAGCGAGGCGCAATAGTTGAAGTTGATACCACAGAGCTTTTGTATGATGTTTCATCGGCAAAAAGAGGATATATGTTTACCGACAACCGTCAGAGCCTTGTAATACGTGACGAGGTTAATCTCACAAAAGAATCGGATGTATATTGGTTTATGCAGACAAAAGCAGATGTACAGCTTGATGAAAAAGGAGCAACTCTTGTAAGTGACGGTAAAAAGCTGAGACTTGATTTTGTATCAAACGCAAGTGCAACAATTGAGGTTACAAAAGGTGTTCCGCTTCCCACAAGTCCTGTGGAGGAAAACGACACTTACGGTAATTTTAACAGAATTATTATTAAGTCCCACGGAAGCGGCATGGTAAACACAACAGTTAAACTCACTCCCTTTGATATTAATTCGACAGATGTAACGGACTATGACAAAAGCATTGACGAATGGTATGTTCCCGATGGAGCAATTCCCGAAAAACCCGTTTTGGATTCTGTCAAAGTAAACGGAGTGGATATGACAGTTGAAACCGAAAATATAGTATACAATTATGTGGAGGGATCTCTTGGTCAGGTTCCTGAAATAGTCGGTATATCAGATAAGCATCTTGTGGAAGTTCAAAAAGCTTCAAGCCTTTATGAGCCATCAAAGATTATTGTTACAGACAAAAATGATATGTCAAACAAAAATGTGTATAATATTTACTTTAATATGCTTAAAAAACCAAAAGAGTTTGAGGGTATGAATTCGGTGCCGGTTGTCAAGGTTGAAGCAAGCAGTGAACCTCAACCCGAAAACGGAGCTTTGAATGTTATTGACACAAGTCTTGACACCAGATGGTCGGCAGAAGGAGCAGGTCAAACCATCACTCTTGATATTGGCGAAATAAAAGTTCTTGACAAGGTTGCCCTTTCGATGTATCTCGGAAATTCAAGAACAACAAAAATTACAATTCAGGTATCAAAAGACGGTTATGAGTTTGAAGATGTTTTTAAAGGTGAAACAAGCGGTACAACCAATGACTTTGAGTTCTACGATCTGAAGCATAAGGATGCCCGTTATGTAAGATTCGTGTGTGACGGTGCTTCCAATTCAACATGGAACAGCATCTCGGAAATTGTAATCATACAAAACAAGTAACAGGAGAATAAAAATGTTTTTGAAAAAAATGATTTCGGTATTACTTGTTGCAATGCTTACTATGTCGGTGTTTTCGCTAAACTCATATGCAAATCAGTCAGTGCTTTCCAAAGTGGGAATAGCGGAGGATATGTCTTCACACAGTGTAATTAAGCTTGACGGCAACATGGGAACGGCTTTGCAGACCAATATCGAAAATACGCAGGTAGTTAATTTGGGTGATTCCATTGGCTTGTTTTCAAGCCCATGGAATCCCTACTACAGACTAACTCATGATTCCTGTGTGTCGGCAATATTGAATTCTCAAAAGCTGAATTTGGATGAAGATGAACGGGTTACATCTGAGGGCTACAGCTTGCAATACTTTGATTCAAACGGAATTCACGATTCCTCCAAAACCGTTGAGGCAGGGGGATGGATAGAGGCTGTAAGAGATTCGGAAACAATAAAAATCCCTGTTGTTGACTTTTCAGAGCTTGAATTTTTTGATGGATCTGAAATAGGGAAAGACTGGAGTAATTCACCGTCAGGCACTTACATTAACCGATATGCCGAAAATATGGGCGGAAAAATATCAAGCGATACGTGCCTTCAATTAAATGTGGATAGAGAAACTGTTATAAGTTCTTCCAATCCGCTTAGATGTGATAATCGGAGTATCGGCAGTCTGAATTCACCAAAATCCGTTATCACGGTTGAATTTGATATCCGTGTGACAGGAGATGCAGTTGCAAGTGTTCGCAGAAATAACGGGTACAATATTTTCAAATTGTCTTCAGACGGAATTTTGAAATATTACAGTTATGATAATCAGGGTAATGTGGAGATTGATGTGTGCAAAGATGCATCATTATGGCACAAAATTGCGTTTACTTATGATTATGCGGGTAACAGAATTCTGTATTATTTTGACGGAGAGATACTCGGGTGCACCGGTGATCTGACCTTTGAAGATTTGACAGAGCTTAGGTTCGGCATAGATAATGGTACATATGAGTCGGGAGGCAGTGTCTGTTTTGATAATCTGAGTGTTTACCGTGGTTATTATAAAAAAAGCGAGCAAAGTCCGATCAGTGTATTATGCAGACAGGGAACAGTCAGTGCTCAGTATAATTCCAAAGAAGCAGGCAATGTTTTGATTCTGGCACTGTATGAAGGCTGCGAAATGACAGATGTTACTTATAAAGTAATTGAATCACCCGGGATTTGCAGTGTAAGTCTTAATTATGATTCTTTAAAAGCATACAAGGCTTTTGTAAGAAAAAAAGATTTACTTACACCCGTTGAATATTTAACAGGGCAAACAGATGACATTCAAATCGGTGACAATGTGATATTAAACTGTGATTTTGAAAAATATGTTCCGCTTAACTGTTATGCCAACGGAAGCATACTTGAACAGACGGATGAAAGCGAAGAAAACCGTGCTATGCTCTTTGAAAGAATTTCAGACAATGATTTTCATCTTACTGCTTCAGGATTCAATTCCCAGAGTGACTGTATGGTGATGGAGTTTGATCTGAAAGTCATTGAACCCTCATCAAAAATGAATATATGTATAAAAGATGCCAAAGCGGTGGAAAACTGCTATATTCAGCTTTTATCCGGAGGTGTTCTTAAGCTTGGCAACACGTGGCAGACCCTTAATTTAAATCAGTGGTACAGGGTAAGTATGATGGTAAATACCTATGACAGGATTATAGAGTATTACACAGACGGAAAGTTAATTGCTGAAACCGAGGTTGACTCCGGCTTTGCCGTTGATTCCGGAATTAATCTTTTCAGGATTCATGTTCCTCCTTCATCGGCAGCAGAAGATAACAGTGTTAAGTTTTTTGCAGATAATATCAGAATATATGAAGGAACCGGACTTAAGGATGAAGTTGTTGAAACAGAGAAAAAAATCATACTGACAGGTCAGACAGTTTTTCCAAGCGATACTAATCTTAAAAACAATTTAAAAGATTATTTTGCGGTTCACACCAAAAGCGGTGTTGCATTTGCAAACGGAAACAAAACAGTTTTAAATGATAAGCCCATATCCGACAGCGGAACTGACTATGTCGCTGCAAATGAATTGGCATCATTTTACGGATTACCAAATGAGTTAAACGGTTATGTCACAATTGACGCCTTTGCCAAAAAATACGGGTTAACTCTGACAAAGGTAGTTTGTGAGATTAACAGCGGTTTATATATTTTGGGAAAAGAAAAATATACTCTCCCCGAAAGCGAAGAAGAGATAAAAGAGCTAAATGATTATTTGTTTTATTTAAGACCGTCACCCGAGGATGTTGCAAAAAATTACGCTTTGTCATCAAACAAAGGAGTTCATCCGAGGCTTCAGGCAACCTCTTCGGATTTTGAAGGAATCAGAGAAAGCACCAATTCCGATTCATATATGAGAACGTGGAAAAACTCTCTCTTAAATCTGGCTGACAAACTTTTGAAAACCTCTCCCATAAAATATGAACTCAGAGACGGTCAGAGACTTCTTTATGTATCCCGTGAAGCTTTAAATAATATGTATACTCTCGGTATGGCATATCAGCTTACAAAAGACAAAAAATATGCTGACCGTGCGTGGCTTGATCTTAAGGCAGTGTGTGAAGAATTTTATGACTGGCACCCGACTCACGACATTGACACGGGAGAAATGTGTGCCGCTGTTGCAATAGGTTATGACTGGATGTATGAAGCATTTTCGGATGAACAAAGAAAGATAATTGAAGAGGGTCTCTATCAGAAAGGCTTGTATGAAGCAAGTCTGGCATATCAGACATCTTCATCTCCCATGAGTGCCATTGCATATGGTCAAGGCAATCATAATGTTGTGTGTAACGGCGGTATAGCCATGGCATCTCTTGCGGTTATGGATGTTTTTCCGAAAGAGACATATTTTCTTGTTTCATGTGCCGTGAGGGCTGCGGAGCTTAACATTCAGCACTTTGCACCGGAGGGGGCTTACTATGAAGGACCTCATTATTGGGAGTATGCAATGCAATACACCTCCAAATTAATTTCAAGCCTTGATTCGTCTCTTGGAGGTGCTTTCGGACTTGAATGCGTTGAAGGACTTGATTCCTCTGCGGATTATATGATGCATATGCAGTCATCAAACGGTATATTTAATTACGGTGACGGTACTCAGGCTAAACTGTATGTCCCCGAAATGCTCTGGGTAGCGTCAAAATATAACCGACCCGATACATCATCTGCGTTTATGAAGCTTTCCGGTACAGGCTTTAGCGGAGGAGAAGATCTGACACTTGCACTTTTGTGGTATGATTCTGATACTTCCGTAACCGGGATAAATCTACCCAAAGACAAATACTACAGCACAGAGGAGACGATAACTCTCAGGGAAAGCTGGAGTAATCAAAATGGCGGATTTGTGGGCATTCATGCAGGCAAAACCAACCTTTCTCATTCTCAGCTTGACGGAGCAAGCTTTGTATATGACTATGATGGCATCAGATGGGCTATAGATCCCGGAGCCGGAAACTATAATCAGACCGGATATTGGGATACGGGCGAAAACGGACAACGGTGGCGGATATTTTTAAACCGTGCCGAGGCTCATAATACAATTGTTGTTAATCCCTCTCTTTTGCCTGACCACAAAGTGAATTCCTATGCTGCAGTGGACTTTAAGGCATCAGATGAGAACGGCGCAATAGTTGAAGTTGATACCACAGAGCTTTTGTATGATGTTTCATCAGCAAAAAGAGGATATATGTTTACCGATAACCGTCAGAGCCTTGTAATACGTGATGAGGTTAATCTCACAAAAGAATCGGATGTATATTGGTTTATGCAGACAAAAGCAGATGTACAAATTGATGAAACCGGTGCAACTCTTACCCAAAACGGCAAAAAACTAAGGCTTGATTTTCTGGTAGACGGCAACGGAACAATCGAGGTTACAAAAGGTGTTCCGCTTCCCACAAGTCCTGTGGAAAAAAATGACAACTATGGCACTCATAACAGAATTATAATTAAAGCCCGCGGAACCGATACGGTTAATATAACGGTAAAATTAACTCCATACGGTATTTCGGGAAGCAGTATATTTGATTACGATAAAAGCATAAATCAGTGGTCTTTGATTAAGCAGAACATTATGGAGGTGATTTATATATTATGAAGATTTATAAATTTTTAACTTTGAAGGGAGGTGAGTATATGTTGAATAAAAGATTTACGGCGTGGCTTGTGGTTGCCATATTTTCACTATCGCTGTTTTCAACAAGTGCTTTTGCCGTACAACCCTTGTGTGATGAGGTCGGAATTGCATCTGATTTGTCGTCACACAAAATTATAAAACTGGATGGTGCCGAGGGAACTTCCGGTCAATCCACAATCACGAATACTCAGATTATTAATTTGGGAGATTCAATTGGTATATTCTCAAGTCCGTGGAATCCATACTACAGAATTACAACAAGCTCTGCAGTGTCTGCACTGCTTAATTCGGACAATATAAATCTTTCGAATGAGGAAGCCGTAACGGAAAGCGGATATCACATTGCCTGCTTTAATTCAGACGGCATAGATGACAAAGGCAGCATTGCAGACGGTGGCAGCAAGATTGTGGCAACCAGAGATGGTGTAACATATGAAATACCGGTTGTTGATACTGTTTTGTTGGCAAATTATGACGAAACAGGCATAGGCAAGGACTGGAAGAATGCCCCTTCCGGTACTTCGATTAAAAGAGATGTTCCGGGACTTGGCGGTAAGGCAAGTGATGACTGTGCACTTGTATTTACGGTAAATCCGGAAAAAACGCTTAGCAGCGGTAATCCGCTTCGTGCCGACAACAGGGATATTGCAAGCCTTAATTCTCCCAAAACAGTAATTACACTTCAGTTTTCAATCCGAATTACAGGTGATGTAGTGGCAAGTCTTCAGAGAAACGGCGGATATGACTTGTTTAAGCTTACTTCAGACGGCATGATGAAATATTACTGCTATGATAAACAAAAAAATGTGGAAGTCAAGGTTTGCGATGATATGTCTTACTGGCATAATGTTGCAATTACATATGACTATGCAGGAAACAGATTAATTTATTACTTTGACGGTGAACAGCTTCCCTACGCCGGAGACCTTACGTCCTCCACTCTTTCAGAACTCAGATTCGGAGTGGCAAGTTCAACCTATCAGACCGGAGGAACGGCAGCTTTTGACAATCTGAAGATAAACAGGGGATATTTCAAACCCTTTGAAAGGATAAGTGTTACACCTGTTGATTCGGATGTGGCTGTAGAATCGGATTCTATTGTGGTTAATCCTGAAAATGTATTAACTCTTGAAGATGTTATGTCAAAAATTGAAACAAATGCAACAAATTACCGTTTCTATTCAGACGATACATTTTCAAAAGAATGTGACAGTCTTAAATTTGGTTATGTGCTTGTTTTGTGTGACGAAGTAAACGACATATATTCGTATTACAAAATTGAAAGACTTAAGCTTGAGGTTGTGGATTTTAAAATTATTAAAGAGGGTACACAGGCATATGCCGTGGCAAGCATGAAATATCCTCTTTCCAAAGGGGAGAGCGCAACACTTGTTATGGGACTTATAGACAGTGACGGACGAATATGTTCGCTGGTGTCTTCTCCCGAAACAAAGATTGTGGGAACACAGGATATTGTTACACCGGCTGTTGAAGTTGGAGAATGCACTCCGTGTGCATTTATAATCAGTAACTGGAGTCAGAGAAGTTCAATTCACAAAACTATTATTTATGAGGAGGAATAAAAATGACAGTGAAAAAATTTTTATGTGTAGTTTTATCGTTTGTTATGGTATGCTGTGCATTAATTAATGTATCGGCAGAGGAATCTCTTTGTGATAAGGTGGGTATCCCCGAAGATTTATCATCTCACGTGCTTGTTAAGTTTGACGGAAATGAAACATCTGCTAACCCAACAACAATTGCAAACACTCAGATTATCAACCTCGGAGATTCAATAGGTATGTTTTCCAGTCCGTGGAATTCTTACTACAAAATTACTGCAAATTCAGGCCGTGCCGCAATTTTAAATTCAACAAACATTTATATGAGCGGCCAGGATGCAGTTACTTCCAAAGGATATCAGCTTTATTGTATAAGTGCAGACGGCACAAGTAACGGACTTGCCACAGTGGAAAACAATGGCTGGATTATGGCTATAGGTGAACATGATACTGTAAATATCCCGATTGTAGACTCTTTTGAACTGGCATATACTGACGGTGACAGCATAGGCATTTCAAACTTTCCGTCAGGTGTTACAGCCAACACCAAAGCTGTCGGAGGCAAGGCATTTGACGATAATTCCATCGAATTTGTGGTGGCTCCCGGTGCGGTTTTGAACAGTGCCAACCCCGCACGTGTTGTATTTAATAAAGTAAAGACATTAAACAGCCCCAAAACCGTGGTAACTGCTGAATTTAGTGTTCGTGTTACCGGCGATGCGGTTGCATATGTTGAGAGAAACGGCGGTATAAAATTGTTTGAACTTACATCGGATGGTATTTTTAAATACAAATCCTATGATAAAGGTGTAAATGTTGAAGAAAAAGTGTGTGATGACGCATCACAGTGGCACAATGTAGCAATTACATATGACTATGCCGGAAACAGAATTGTTTACTATTTTGACGGTGTTAAGTTAGCTGCTACCGGTAATCTCACTTCCTCGGCAGACCTCACAGAAGTGAGACTTTGTGTAAAAAGCCAGGAATATGTTGAAGGCGGAAGTGTTGCATATGATGATTTTGTGCTCCGCCGCGGTTATTATACCGGTGCAGGCACACAATTAAACGTGAAAAATCTTGCAGAAAATATTGCAGTTGATACAAATGCCAAAAAGATATACTATAATTCCGATGATATTGATGTTACTGCGGTTTGTGACGAAATTACAGCATCAACCGATGCATCAAAGGCTTCTGCATATACAGATGCTTCGCTCACCGAATCAGCCACCGGAAATATTCAGCCTTCAAATGTTATTGTGGTAAAAACGGCAGATAAAATCCATTATGAAACATATACTGTTGAAAAAAGAAGTAACGAATTGGTTGTTATATCGGAAAACGGTATGATAAAGGCAACGCAGTTATATAACAACGGTTCCGACAACCTTATTATTGCAGAATATGACAGCGAAAGAACTTGTCTTACAAACATCAAAGTCGAAAGCGGTGTAGAATCAGTGGAAATAAAGGATAATACCGCATCGGGATGTACATATAAAGCATTCCTCTGGGATGATATGGATAATATCAGACCTGTTCTCGCTTCACTGGCTTATCCTTCAAAATAATTACGGCAAATTATAATTAACGACGGGACATAATTGGGATTGAAAAGCAAATTTTTTCAATCCCAATTAACAGAGAAAGGATGTAGATAATGGTATTTCCAGAGCCAAAGCACGAAAAATATTTTGATGATTTATATGTGTTGAAGAAAACATATGATACAAGTGATCTTTTTTGTTTTTGGAAAGCTGTAAAAGACGGCACCAAAGATATATCTTATGTTACAAATGACAGCTTTACTGTTGATGAATATGAGCTGATTATCGCCTCTGACGGCATAAAGATATCTTCCTTTGGTGATGAAGGAAAATTCAGAGCGGTAACAAGTCTCAGACAATTACTCTTTGATTGTCGGGATAAAATCTGCTTTGCCGAGATTCACGATGCTCCTCAGTTTAAAAAGAGAGCTTATATGCTTGATATCAGCAACAAAAGAGTACCGCTTGTTTCAACGCTTAAGGATTTTATTGACAAGCTTGCAGAACTGAAATATAACGAGCTTCAGCTCTATATGGACAGCTTTTGTTTTAAATACGAGGCATATCCTTTTGTTACTGAAGATGTTGACTGTCTGACAGCGGAGGATATCAAGGAAATTGATAGTTACTGTGAGGAACGATTCATAGAGCTTGTTCCAAATCAAAACGGATTCGGTCATATGTTTCAGTGGCTTAAGCGTCCCGAATTTGCTCACCTTGCTGTTGGCGATCATTCAATCGGGACACTCAATGTTTTAATGCCCGAATCTCTTGAATTTATGGAAAATATCTATGAATCACTTTTGCCTCATTTTAAATCCGGATATGTAAATATCGGGCTTGACGAGGCAACGGGACTTGGTAAATATCAGCTGGAAAAGGTATGTGAAGAAAAGGGCAGAGACACAGTATTTATGGAGTGGCTCAACAAGCTTAACGATATTTGCAAAACAAAATACAATAAGAAGGTTATGTTTTGGGATGATATGATTGTTGACTATGCTGGCTCGTTCGACAAAATTCCAAAAGATGCAACCGTAATGTCCTGGAGCTATGAACTCATACAGTCTCAGATGTGGGCTGAAAGGGTTATGCCCTATGAAGAAAAAGGCTTAAGGTTTTATATGTGCTGCTGCAACGCACTTTGGGACACATTTACCGGAAGATCCGATGTAATGAGCTTCAATCTTCGTGCTGCAGGTGAAATCGGCCGCAAGCACGGTGCTGAAGGTTATATGCTGACAGACTGGGGATGCAAAAGCCATCCCACATTTTTACCCTTTGGCTACATAGCGTGTGCCCTTGCAGGTCAGTATTCCTGGAATCCCGGAATAAAGCAAACAGGCGGATATCCGAAAAATGAATATGTTTATGCCGCAAGAGAATATGCAGACAAATATATGTTCAAGGTGAAAATTGCAAATCTCATTTCACGTCTTTCAGATTATTATATGTATGAACCGGAAAGGCCTTTTGGTGTAACCTGCAGTTTTGAATCTGTATATTATCCCATGGAAACAAAAAAATTTGAACCCTGGTTTGATATGACAAACTTTGGAGACACGACACCGTTTTATTTTAACAACGTTATAAATCACATTGAAAAAGTTATTTCTGACATAAGAAAAGTAAATATGGATTCCTATACAAAACGCGAAATAATTCTTAATGCCGAAATGGTTATTCTTGGTGCAAGGCTCATGCTTCACAGAGATGATCCCGATGATATTCCGTTTATAAGGAAGACAATCGACCTGATAGATTATATTGCAGAGGAATACGAAGAGCTATGGTTACGGAGAAACTTCAAAAGCGGAGTTGAAGGTTTTGTTAATGTTTTGTTAAGAAAGAAAAATCAGCTTAATGAAATGATCAGCAAACAAAAATAACGAAAACAAATTTAAAATACACATAACACAGAGGTGGCATATTATGAAAAAACTTAGAATTGGTGTTGTCGGACTCGGACACAGAGGCAGAGAACTGATAAAGGTTGCGGCAGAATTTGACTATGTTGATATTTCAGCAGTTTGCGACATTCGCCGTCAAAACTGGTTTCAGACTCAATGGCTTTCGGACAAACCTTTGGCTGAAATGTTTCCCGAAACAGTATTTTACGAGGATTATGATGAAATGCTCGCGAAAGCAAATCTTGATGCTGTTATTGTTGAAACCGGAGCAGACATACATGCTGAATTTTGCATAAAAGCACTTGAAAAGGATATAAATGTTCTCTCGGATATTCCAAATGTTGCCGGCCTGAAGGAAGCACAGGATTTGTGGAATGCATCTTTAAAATCAAAAGCGGTGATTTACACAGGAGCAAATCCCAATTATCAGAAGTTTACGGTTCTTTTGAAACAGTTTTACGAAAAAGGACTTCTTGGAAAGCCATACTGCATGGAAGCGGAGTACATCCACTGGAGTATGCCGGGAAGTGCCAGCAGAATTCATCTTCGCGAAAACGGAGACTGGCGAAAACGACTCATATCAATTCGTTATTGCACACACTCTCTCGGTCCTCTTCTCACTGTTTTGAACGAAGAACTCAAAAAAGTCTCCTGCTTTGGTACAGGACAGCATGCTGATCCTTCGGAATATGAAAGCACAACAGCGGATGATATGATGTGTGCTCAGTTTCAGACTGAATCCGGGGTGGTTGTGAGACTTATGAGAAACAAAAGATGCCGTGCCGATATCGGTCATCACAATTACAGAGTCTTCGGCACAGAAGGGTATATGGAAAGAATTGAAAGAAATTCCAATCCCGTGATCAGATATAACTCAACAAAAGAGCTTGAAACGGGGCTTAAGGAAATAAGCGGAGAATATATGCCTCCTGCATATGCCGATAATCCAAGAGCAAAAGGGCATGGAGGTATGGACTATGCAATGCTTGACAATTTCTTTAAGGCAATTAGTGGTGGAAACGGTGAACCCGTTACACTCAAAGAGGGTCTTGCTATGACCATTCCGGGTATTTATGCCGAGGAATCGGCAAAACGCGGCGGAGAGGTAGTTGTAATACGCTATCCATGGGAAGATGACTGGACAACTGAAATATGAAAGGAACTTTAGGAGGTAATTGAAATGGAAAAAATAAGCTATTTTTTTATTGATGATGTTATATGGGTGTTTCGCGATATAGCAAGAAAACAGCCCAAGTCAATTTTTGACAATGGTTTTATGAAGATGCTCAAAAAAGCTCACGACGACAACGGTCTTACTGTTCAGCTCAATGTTTTTTACAGAACAGACTTTTTCTACGGAAACGATGAATTTACACTTTCCGAAATGCCAGATACCTACAGGGATGAGTTTCAGGCAAACAAAAGCTGGCTTCGTATGGCATTCCATGCAAAGCAGGAATTCCCCGATTATCCCTATATAAATGCTACCTATCAGGATGTCAAAGACAACTATGAAACAATTATGGGAGAAGTTGAAAGATTTGCAGGACCCGGTTGTTTTTCTGATGCTGTAGTTACTCATTGGGGTCCCATAAGCAAGGAAGGATGCAGAGCTTTGATTGACTGTGGTGTAAGGCTCCTGAGTCCGTCTGTTGGCGAAAGATGGGAATTTACCGGTGATGAAAGTGTTCTTCCCTATGGACACGCCGCAAGACTAAAGCACAACAGACAGCCTGAAACCATGCTTTATAAAAGACCTACAAAAGACAAAAGAATAGTATCTTCCATTTGTGGATACAACCATATATCCACCGAAGAATTTGAAGCTTGCCTTGGAAAAAACTGTTCAGTTAAGGACAAGGAATTAAACATCAGATATAAAAAGCTCGGCGGCGGACCAACTATCAATCTTAACAGCCTTGAAGACATTGAATCCAAACTTAATGACTTTTTTGCCGAGGGACGCGAATACATCGGAGTGGGAACTCACGAACAGTATTACTATGAAGATTATTTTGTATATCAACCCGATACGGCTGAAAAGATATATCATATGAGTAAGCTTTTAAATGAAGCAGGATACAGATTTGTTACTGCAGATGAACTTAAGTAAGAATCAGCAAAACGTGGTGGAGAGGTAGTTGTAATACGCTATCCCCGGGAAGACGACTGGACAACTGAAATATGAATGGAACTTTAGGAAATAATTGAAATGGAAATAATATGCTGGTTTTTTATTACTAAAATTTAAGGGGGATATATTATGGAAAAAAAGTTTGGTTTTTCAATTAAGTGGTTAGCAGTAACCTCTTTCGAGTTTCGTTTTAACGATTTAACTGTGGTTACTGACCCGTATATTACAGAGTGTGTTGGTACAGATTTAACTTGGGAGAATGTAGAAAATTGTGATATCATATGTCTCAGTCATGCCCATTGGGATCACATCACAGACATTCCAAGATTGATTGGAAAATTTCAGCCGAAGATTCTTTGCGGAGATCAGACAGCAATGCCTCTTGCAAAATGGCTCAATTACACTCCGTCTTTAATTTACCCTATGTATCCTGACAATGAACTTGATTTTGGTGATGTAAAGATTCGCACACTCTATGGAAGACACACAAATCTGGGACAAGGTTTTAATGATTTGTGCAAGCGTATTGAGGGAAATGAATTGTGTTCAAAAGACCTGGGTATGGCATCCTTGCAAGCTATTGGAAGTTTAGAATATCGCAACTTCTTGTTTACTCTTCCAAATGGTACAAAAATTTTATTGTGGGGAAATGATCCCACAATAGAACAAATCAATATTTGTAAAGAAATAAAACCGGATATTGCAATTGTTCAGTGGCCAAAGAACCGGGAGCAAATGAAAGAAAAAGCAAAATTTGTTGCAGAAATCGGATGTAAAATCCTTGTTCCACATCATCACGATTTTCGTGGTGTAGACGATTCTTCAATCGTTGAAGATTTAAAAGAAGAATTTTTGCGTCTTGTACCGGACGGAGTATTTATTTCTCCTGAACATGGTAAGTGGATTGACTTATAATAATATCAAAAAGGGCGTGTCTCAATAAGTGATTTTTGATATGCCCAACCTCTGTCCAAATGAAATGTTTTTCTGTATGGGCAATCAGATGTTGTTCCTGTTGCTTGCTTTTGAGCAGATAATATACCAACGGCTGACGGTGTTTGTGTTATACTGTACTTTATGTATTACCTGAGATGGATGAGGAAGCTGCGTCAAAGCTTGATTCAATAGTTCTGCATAGAGCATAAGACAAAGAGATAATAGTTAACAAAACATGAAGAGACCGATAGTAGCATACATAAGCTACTATCGGTTGTCTTTTTTGAAATTATAATTTTTGCAAAAAACTAGAGCCCCAGCATTACGCCAAGGCCCATACAAAACTTACGTTTTTCTTAGTGATGTTATAAAAAGACAATATTTTTACCGTTATACTTACACATTCAAATATTCCTTAAGCGCATTTTGTAATACATTTGAGAAATTCACATTATTCTGCTCAGCTAAATTATTAAGCCATGATGGTATAGTTAAAGTCTTTTTAACAGCTTTATCACTTGTGTTTTTTAAGTATTCTAACAAGTTAAATTCAACAAGCACTAAAAATTCATCTTTTTCTAATGTAATATCATTTGGCGCGCTAGCTTCAGGAAAGTCAAACCTGCCATCTTCATTCTGTGCATATAATCCAATTGCCGAAGCTGCCATTTTATATGTTTCTTCAATGGTATCCCCTTCAGTAAAACAGCCGGGAAGATCAGGGAAACTAACAGAAAATCCAACATCTTCTTTTGTAAATATTGCAGGATAATAATAAGTTTTGTTCATTGTGCCCCATCCTTTCATTTATGAATATTTGACTAATCTGTAAAGCATTTTACTTGCTAGATCAAAAATTCTCATAACAAATAAACATATTTATTTAATATATTTTAGACTATGCGGTTTGCAAGTAAATTATCACAAACTGCATCTAAAATCACTTGTTCTCTAATTTATAATTTTAACCAAATTCGTTTTTATTTAATTTTATATATTGATTTAAAATGCCTGCTAAACACTTTGCTCTTAGATAGGTTTCAATTCCAGCAATCTAAAATCTTACCTAAATTATTTCTTTAATCCTGCTTGTTTTAAAATATTTTGCTCTGTTCCTTTTTTTAATTCTGCACTATGTACCGGTACAATAACCGCAGTATTAGTCTTTTCTTTATACATCTTTTTGTGGGATCCATTTTGCGACACTTCGACAAAACCATTATCTTGTAACAGCTTTATCATTTCTCGCGGTTTCATTGGCATAGGCGTCATCCCCTCTCCCACAATTTTACAATATGTCATATTGCAATCTTATAATAACACGTATTAACACGTGTGTCAATGGTTGTTTTATAATTTAACACAATTGTAACATAAGAGAAGATGATGCATAGTTATGTGAATTGGAAATCTTTATTGTTGAAGAGTATAATATAGATAGTGCTAAGTGGCAATTATTATTTTTATTAACCATTATTTATTTATATCAGGAGAATGTGATGCTTGCCAAAGACTATTTTGAACGTTTTTGTGGATATGCGGGAACGTTATTAAAGTCAAAATTAATAGAGGATATTATTAATTCAATTAAAAGAGAGTTGTCTGATGTTGATATGCAGAATTATCATTCACAAGTTAATTGATTTAATATTATAAATTCCTAAACTTTATGGATATGAAGATGAAGTTAAAGATTGTCTGCAATAGGAAATATTAATAATCCCAAAGGGCTTCAATATCTTGAGAGATTACTTATAGTTGTATTAGATGAAGAATTCATCGATTTGAAATGACGAGGATTGAAAAGCAATTTAACGGCTGCTTTTGCTAATTGCGGTAAAACATGTCCACAAATGGCAATAGGGATTGTAAAAAAATATAGGCCCGACCAAAATAAAAATGAAAATAATTATCGCATGTGCAATCACATAATGTGTGAAATTGAGCGAGCGCATAAAATGATAATGGATGACCCCAAAACCCTGGAAGAAGCAAAAAGATTTTGTTCTATGCATGCGGAAGGATGTTGAGACCATAAATTCATTAAAATTACATGGTCGACAGTTATTTTCAGCTGGTCGGCGAAATGGTCGGTTTTTGAATATCAATATCCGTTTTGTCCAGTACATCGATTTTGAGAGCGGTTTTATTCTATCAGCTCATAACCCGGAGGTCGTTGGTTCAAATCCGGCCCCTGCACCCAAAAAAATTCCTTGGTCAAAAGGACGAGGAATTTTTTGTTGCATGCAAGTGTCGGAGTTTTGGAGTAACCGCCACGCTCCGGGTATTTGAGCCCGACGGCGGGCGAATAACTTGTTTTGTGCCGACCGCTTCCGGCGGAAGATGAAGGGAGGCACAAAAGAGGCAGCGGTCGAAGATAAGGCATACACCCTGTGAGGGTGAGTGCCTTGATTCGGGAACCGCAACCCGAAAGGTCGTTGATTTGGCGAGAGAGCAAAAGTTTGAAATTGGGTATTTAAAGTCGGAAGAAGGCAATCCTGCAC
>JAFQBA010000099.1 GCA_017416845.1 Clostridia bacterium | reverse complement strand
TTTTTGCTCTTGCCAAATCTCACCCTCGCAGTACCTTTGTACAGCTTCGGGCACGTGCGAATCGGGAATACTTCCCGATTCGCATTCGATTTGACAATTCTGAATCGTTTTTTCCTGTCCCCGAGGCAAAGTGAAAATTGCAAGCAATTGTCACTTTGCCGAGTCGTCGTTCCTTGTGTTACACAGCTCGATAAACTCCAATTAAAAAACTAATAATAATTGTCTCGCTGAGCGAAGCGGCAACAAAGTCGAAGGATTAAAATCAGATGTTTCGATTTTGCTAGCGCTTCGCTCAATATGACTAAAGAGATAACTTAAATCCTAAGCTGTAAAATCAAGCATAGCTTTTAGCTCTTGTCATGATATGGTTAAATGCGAATCAGCTTATAAGAGAGTATATTTTTGTATTGAATAAATTAACATTTAATATAGTGCACATATGTAGCTAATTATGTGTATTGAAAAAGGGCTATGACAAGAGTATAATTATTAACAATAAAATGTATATAAGGAGATTTCTATATGGACAAAATTAAATTTAATTTGTCAAAAATAACCGGCAAAGTAAAACCCATGCACGGAATAAATAATCTTCCATATTCACCCAAAGACTGCAGTTTTGCCAAAAAGTTTCTGAAAGACTGTGGTGCACCTTATTGCAGACTTCACGACACGATGGGGGCATATGGTGGCAGTTATTATGTTGATGTTCCAAATATTTTCCGTGATTTCGATGCTGATGAAAATGACCCTGCAAACTATGATTTTTATCTCACCGACGAATACATTGCCTGCATTCAGGAGTCAGGCTGCGAAACTTTTTACCGCCTTGGTGTTACAATTGAATGGGCATCAAAAAAATACCGCATTCATCCGCCTAAAGATTATGCAAAATGGGCGAGAATATGCGAACATATAATTATGCACTATACCCAAGGCTGGGCGGACGGTTTTAACTATAACATCAAATATTGGGAGATATGGAACGAACCCGAAAATCCGCCTATGTGGACAGGCACAAAGGAAGAGTTTTTTGACCTCTATGCAACTGCCTCAAAATATCTCAAATCAAAGTTTCCCCACCTTTCCATAGGTGGCTATGGAAGCTGTGGTTTCTATGCGGTAACAAGAGATAATATGAGCGATTTTTACAAGAGCTTTGTTCCGTATTTTACAGATTTTCTTGAATACATCAAAAAAGAAAATGCACCCCTTGACTTTTTCTCCTGGCACATCTACACCGAAAGTGTAGAAGAGGTTGCCGTTCACGCAAAGCACGCCAGAGACACCTTGGATAAATACGGATTTACCGACACCGAAACTTTTCTTAATGAATGGAATTTTGGTGACGAAGGAACAAGTCATTTCCACAAACGTACAATGGTTGGTGCGGCTTTCCTTGCATCGGTTATGTGTAAGCTCCAAAATGACGGCAACATCGACGGTGCAATGTATTATGCTCTCGGTGGCGGAGTGTATAACGGTCTTACAGAGCCTGTTGACAATTCATATCGCAAACCAATGTATTCAATGATGATGTTCAACGACCTCTATAAAAAAGGTGACACAATCCAATGCGAACATTCCATTGAAGGTGTTTACGCACTTGGCGCATCAGACGGAAAAGAAACTGCTGTTCTTATTTGTAATCCATCCGGTGAGGACAGGCTTGTTGAAGTTGAGTTTTCGGGGATAAAAGAAGGCATTGAGCTTACTATGAAAAATCATCTTCTTAATGAAGAATCAAATGCAGAGCTTGTTAAAACAGAAATTTTCAGAGGTTTTAAAGCAATACCTGTCATAAAACTTCCTAAAACATCTGTGGTGTATCTCGATTTGACAGAACTGGAGAAAAACAATGAATAATTTATCCCAAATAAAAGATTATATATTGAAAAAAACATTAGAAAATGCCGAAAGAGCATCGGGTAGACTTCCCGTTGCCACAGATAAAGACGGAAGATTTACATATGGAAAAATTGAAGACTGGAGAGCGGGTTTCTGGCCGGGTATTCTTAATTATTGTTATCTGATGTCAGGTGATGACAGATATCTTGAATATGCCGAAAGCTACCATACGGCGTTTGTTGACAGACTCTATAACAAAAAAGAAACACTTGATCACGACATAGGATTTTTGTATATTCCCACAGAGTATGCCCGTTACAAGATAAAGGGATGCAGTGACAGTCTGAAAGCAACCATTGATGCGGCGGATTCACTTCTTGAGCGCTACAACGAAAAAGGGAAATATATTGTTGCATGGAATGTATGGGAAAACCGCGGTGAATTCGGAAAAAACAATGTCCGCAGGATGATTATTGACTGTATGATGAATCTCGGAATTTTGTTTGAAGCATCCGAGCTTACGGGAGATAATAAATATTTTGAAGCAGCCAAAAACCATGGGCTAACATGTATGAAAACTATTGTTCGTCCTGATTTCACAACATTTCACACTTATCTTTTTGATATGGAAACAGGAAAACCCGACAAAGGTGAAACCTGGCAAGGACATTCCGATTCATCCTGCTGGTCAAGAGGTCAGGCATGGGCAGTTGCAGGATTTACAATGGCATATCGTTACACAAATGAAAAAGCGTTTCTTGATACTGCCATTGCCACTGCCGACAAATTCATATCATTTCTTGATGATAATTATCTTCCGGCATGGGATTTTGTATTCCGAAACACAGGTGCAGTACCTGATGCCTCAGCTTCAGGAATTGCGGCGTGCGGTCTTTTGGAACTGTCTGAATATGTGACAGAAAGTAAAGCTTTGTTCTATAAAGAAAGTGCAAAAAAACTCATAGACTCCTTGTGGAACAACTGTATTCTTTGCAATGATGAAAACTTTGAAGCTTTGGTAAACAGATGTACCGGATTTTATGATCAGGATATTGATGTTGATGTCGGTATCATATATGGTGATTATTATTTTGTGAAAGCAATTGCAAAACTTTGCGGTGCACAGTGGATTATATAAGGAGGTTTAAACATAATGAGTAATAAACTTTATATACCGCTATACTGTGGCAATTTTACCGAAGAAAATCTTCAGGTTTATGCTCGCTTACTCAAAAAATGTGAAGCAGATTGTGTTTTTTTGGCACTCGACCGAGAAAGCTTTTTCACAGGTGAGAAGAAATTTTTTGATAATGTGACTCGTTTTGTTGAGTATTTTGAATCGCAAGGTTTTGAATGTGGAATATGGATGCAGGCATTCGGTTTTGGTGCAACGGAAAAAAATCACCTTATTCCCAAAGGAAAATATACCAAAATAAGATCTGTTCTCGGCGATGAGCTGATTGATGCTTCCTGTCCTGAATGCGAAAACTATATGACAGATTATCTTGCCTGGATAGAGAGGGTTGCCAAAACCGGAACAAAAATGATAATGCTCGATGATGACCTTTGTCTTTCCGTACGTCCGGGTCTTGGTTGCTTTTGTAAAAACCATATGGCACTATATGAAAAAGAACTTGGCGAAAGTCTTGACGGTAAAAATCTTACAAAGCTTTTCTTTTCGGGTAAACCCAATAAATACAGAAAAGTGTGGCTTGATGTTCAGAAAAAGGTTCTTTTGGATTTTGCCAAAAAAGTACGTGGCAAAATAGATGAAATCAATCCTTCAATAAGGGCAGGCTTTTGTGCCGGCTACACCTCGTGGGATATTGAAGGGGCGGACTCCATAGAAGTGACCACTGCTTTGGCAGGAAACACAAAACCTTTCCTTCGCTTTACCGGAGCACCTTATTGGGTTACAAAGAATATAAACCGTTTTCCGGGTCAACATCTGTCGCTTGTTAATGAACTTGCAAGGGTTCAGGAAACATGGTGTCGTAATACAGATATTGAGATTTTTGCCGAAGCAGATTCCTATCCCAGACCACGCTACAATGTGGCTTCAAGCTATGTTGAATGCTTCGATGCGGCAACGGTTGCATCGGGTGGAATGGGTGATCTTAAATATCTTTTTGAATATTATGCTCATCCTGATAATGAGACAGGTTACATTAAAAGGCATATGAAGAATAAACCCCTTCGTGACTTTTTGCACACTCACTTTGACGGCAAAAAAGAGGATGGCGTGTTTGTTTGCGAAAGAATGAAAAAGGTTTGTGATATGACCTTCCCCGAAGAATTTTTGGGAGAACAAAAGTTTATGGACTCTGCTCATATGTATGCGTCTGCAATGCTTTCGCCACTTGGTATACCAACAGTGTTTGAAAATGTGGGGGATATTGCAATAGCATTTAACAATAATGTTGATATGCTAAAAACTCTTCCCAAAAAGCTTATTATTGACATAAAAGCTGCCGAGATTCTAAAGGAGCGGGGCGTAGATGTGGGACTTGAAGCTTTGAGCGAAACATCCGTTCCGATTTTCGAACATTTTGGCGAAACAAGGACTCCGCTTTTTGCAAATGCTGTTTCAAAATATTATGATTGCAAACTTAATTGCAATGCAAACCCCTTAAGCTTTTTCGAAAATGATTCGGGCTTTATTCCTTCGGCATATCGCTATGATAACGGCGAATGTGAATTTCTTGTTTTCACTTTTGATGCTTATGCCACATCTCTAAACAGCAATCTTTTTGTGTCATATAATCGCCAGAGTCAGCTTGTTGATTTTATCGGTAACAAATTCTGTTACATTAAAAATGAACCGGGAATTTATCAGATATGCAAAAGAGGAGATAATCAAACTGCGGTATTTTTCGAAAATCTTTGGGAGGATTCCATCTTTGATTTTGATATTTCTCTTGATGGTAAATATTCATCGGCACTCTTTTTTGGTGTAGACGGCATTTTAGAAGGTGACAGAATTCATGTAACAAATGAGGTTGCACCTTATGGAATGTTTGCAGTTGTGCTGAATAATTAAGAAATACTATTTAGAATAAAAAGAGTCATATTTCATCGGATGCATAAAGAACCGAATAAAGGCGGTTGGTCATAGGGAGAAGTCGGTTTTGAACTGAATTTTTCCGCTAAAAGCGCATCAAAAAACTCGGAAATACGTCAGTATAACCGAGTTTTTATTCTTTCTTTTAACGAAAAAATTTTATTTCAAAACTGTCGA